>NZ_JBHTGY010000090.1:0-58334 GCF_042676305.1 Paenibacillus sp. GCM10027630
TAACACCTAGATTGAGCTTTGCGAGAACACTATTGAGAAATAGGGTGTATGGATTAAAATTTGAGAGATATTGAAAGCGCTTAATTCGACAGCCTGAAAATGTCAAGTTAGTTACTCCGGAAATAGCGTTCCAAGTCTTATAGCTGGAATTCCTCCTGCTAATTCTACGTATTTTGGCTCATATCCACCATATCCCCTCTATTAGAGTTAGTTTTTCCAGTTAGATTGATTTCAGTCGATATCCACACTGGATTAGCGTTACAATTTCTATCTATTTTCTTTCGCAGCAGCCCCGACAAATCCTGGTCTCCTCTAGATTGAAAGCAGCCGCCCCATCACTTAAGTAACATCTAAAAGCGGCCGGATTCATTTTTGGATTTTCAAACCCTCACTCTGATGAGAATTTCCCTACAAACGTTTCCAGTTCCGCTTACATGGTGGTTTTGGAGGCGTCTTTGTACATAGTTTGGGACTGATTCATTTACTGATACCCTTTTGGGACAGCCTCTTACACCTAAGCTGTGAACAGAAGACAGCAGAAGCATGCATGGTTGAAAATAAGCAAACAGCTACGACTTTCCTCGGAAAGGCCGGAAGCGGGGCAGCTTTAATGGGTTCACTTCTAATAAGAGAGTTAACACAAGCAAGCTGGTAATACCAAGGATGACCAAGCCAATCATAAAAGACCCGGAAAACCCGCTTACGAACATAAAAACACCCATAACTAGAGTAGGAATTAAAGGTTCTCCGTAAGCCTTCCACCAATTTAAAGGAAACCCCTCTAAATAAAAGAACCAGATCATAGAGAGTGCCGATACCGCCCAGCCTCCAGTGTAAACCCACACGGACCATATGGGATTGTAAGATATAATGAAGGGGACAATGGCTATTACAAAAATACCAGCGACTACCATTACCCAGAAATTCGCCTTTGTTTTCCCAATACCCGCAAGAATATTACCCCCTAACCGTCCAACGGATGAGAAAAAGCCTCCCAACGCCAGCAATCGGATATAAGCGGCTGAATCTCCTGTGGTATAGCTATTGCCGAACAAGAAGCCGTTAATTTGGTTTGGATATAAACAGATCAACAAGGTGAGCGGATACATGATCAAGTTATTATATCGGACACAAAGCGTGCCTCGACGTTTGCTTTCGGTCAAGTCTCGCGAGACCTCAGCTACAAACGGGAAGGTAACGATCATAAAGGCCCATGTAACTATGCCGATAAAACCTGTTATTCGAATGCCATTCGCCAAGTACCCAACGGCAATAACCGAGCTGGACCCAATCATCATGACCATAAAAGGCTGTTGGAAAGCCTTCGCAATAGTTCCTGCCCAGAGCGGAACGCCGTACTTCAGCATTTCCTTGATCTGCAAAAAAGAGACAGGCCCCCACCATACGGGATGATGTTCTTTTTCAACCTTCCAGCATATATAGGCTGCAGCGAGTATGGCACCGACTCCCATCCAGAAGGAGACTCCCCATAGAACTGAATTAGAGCCGAGCGGCCATAATACGCCTAGCAATGTTCCCGATGTAGAGAAAATCGTCGAGACAACCATGAAAAATGCTTGTGTCTTGAAATCACGGCTTCCGGAGAAGGAGGATACCCCAATATTGATAATCGAGTTGAACACTAACATCACAGAGCTTATAATGAGTGCCCCTTTGAGTTCAGGAAGCTTATACGCATTGGATAAGACGGGTGCCAGAATAGTAAGGAGTAAGCTCAGTACGACTGCAAAAAAAACACTGCCAAGCAATGCCAGCCGAAGTTTGGATTGGATGGCTTCTTTTGCCTGTGTAGAGAAAGTATATACTAGTGAAGAGGTGAAGCCGACGTTTAGGAAAAGAGTGACCATTCCGAATACTTGAAGCAGCAGATTCACTTCACCGAATTTGGCGGGATCGTCTAAGACACGTGCGAGAATGATACTTCCTACGGTTTGCAGCAGCTGATTGATAAAAAGGCCTAATACAATGATGGAAAAGCTCCGTATTAAAAAGCGCTGATTGTCCTTTAAAGCAAGCTTGAGTTGCGGCATGTGAAACCATCACCTTCTTAGTTGAAATTACCGCTTTATCGTACCAAAATAGGCAGTAGCTTTTCAATGACTATATTTTGTTGTTGTATGCATATGTGCAAGTCAGTCCATTGACTTTCCAACTTGATAATGATAATCATTATCAATAAAGTCTGTTCTTGTTGAGGTGTTGAATCTGAAAATATTGGATAAAATTGAAACCTTCATCGTCCTTTCCGACTGTAAGTCATTTACTGATACGGCCAAACGTCTGTATTGCTCCCAACCAACGATCAGCAACCACATTCAGCAGCTAGAGGAGCTGTTTAATGCCACCTTGTTTCACCGTTCAGGAAAAACGGTTCAATTGACTAAGCAAGGCGAGGTTTTGCTGGAATATGCCAAGCAAATAACAAGGCTCATTGAAGATGCATCGTTGCAAATGAAGAATATTTCAAGACAGGACAGTAATTTGTCTATTTATGTGAGCAATTACATTGCCGGTTATTTCTTTTCGGACATCCTTCAACATTTTCATCATGTGTATCCCAAGTAATTATTAGAGATTTATACCCAATGCTATGATGATCTGATACGCTCTCTACGGGAAGGGAAGACGAATTTTGCTTTTTTACCGCTCTATCCAGAGGATGAATATATTCGGGCCGAGTTTGATATAACGGTTCTTTTTGAAGAGAATTTCCTGTTAGTTTTGCCAGTGGGTCATTCGTGGACTAACCGGAAGGTTATTGATTGTCGGGATTTACATAATGAAAATATACTGCTGCCGCAAAGCCTCTATTTACAGCAATATATTTCCGCTCAATTAGAGCAGCAACGGGTGAAGGTGCGTTTTTTACAAATGAGCAATTTTGAAATAATCAAACAAGCGGTCAAGTCGGAGCTTGGAATTGCTTTTCTCCCTTCTCAATCGGTTGTAGAAGACATCAATAATGGAAAGCTTATAACTAGAGTGGTGTTTTCATTAAGTATTAAACGGAAAAATGGCTATGTCACTCGCAAGCATACTCTTCTCAATTCAATCGAAACGGCGTTTTGCAAGGATGTTCAACAATATTTCCATGGGAAGAAACGTTCTCTGACTATTATCTGATATTGATTTTCATTATCATCATAGTTAAAATAAGTTTGATTTTAATATTACTTCTATAGAGGGGACTGACTGAGCGTCATGAAGGCAATTGCACAAATAAGTAACGGAATCCAGTTCTCCATGTTAAATCAACAAACATCGCATCGCGGTGTAGTCCCATTTCACCTTTATGATTTGCCACAGGGGGATTTGTCTGTATATGCGGGTGTGATCATTAGTAATTTTGTGGATGAACCGTTCCTATACGAGCACAAGCATTATTTGAAAAAAGGCCGCGAGAAAACGATAACAGAGCAGGATACGGAGCAATTCACTAAGCTGAAGCAGGAGCTTTCAGACCGTGCTTTGTTGCTGCCGCAAGATGAGCTCTTGTCTGTCAGAAGAATTTCATAGTTTACTGCTGAATTTGCAGTCTATAATTTGTTATTGACAGATATTGGTCTTGATCCTATACTTAGTAACAATAATGAATATACGGTTAGGCACGAGTCCTGGAGAAAACCTTATCCGTAATCATATCCGTCCTTTTGGGGATGGATGTGTTTACTGTGATAAGGTTTTTTTTGTTTTTTTCCAGGGCTGCTAACAATTTTACCTGAGAGTGAGGCAGACAGAGTGAGAGGATACATTTTTGACTTGGATGGTACGGTATATTTGGGAGACAAGATGATAGATGGGGCTTCAGAGGCTATTCAAGCTTTAAGAGCTCGTGGAGACAAGGTAGTGTTCTTGTCCAACAAACCTATTGCAACCCGACAATCCTATGTAGAAAAGCTGAATAAAATGGGGATTCCGACAAGCCTTGAGGACGTATTGAACTCTTCGCAAATTGTTGCCCAATACTTGCATCGACGTCTTAAAGCCGGAGAAAAAGTTTTTGTTATTGGAGAAGAGCCAATCAATGAGGAGCTTGCGGAATATGGGATTCCCATAACACATGATAGCGACAGTGCCGAGTATGTTGTATTATCATGGGATCGCCAGTTTACTTACGATAAACTGAACAGCGTGTATCAAGCGGCTGTCAAAGGTGCCGTTGTCATCGCCTCCAACCCGGATACGACATGTCCATTGGACGGCGGGCAAATTCCCGACACAGGCACATTCATCGCCGCACTTGAGGTAGCTACGGGGAAGGCGATTGATTTGGTTGTCGGCAAGCCTTCATTAATAGCAGCAGAGGCGGCCGTTGCCCATCTGGGCTTGGATTATAAGGACTGCTTGATGATTGGTGATCGACTGGAAACGGATATAAAAATGGCTAATGAGGCAGGCATGGTATCCGTCCTAGTACTGACTGGAGTCAGTACGGCAGAAATGGCGGAGCTGACAATCCACCGTCCCCACCATATTGTTTCAAGTATTAAAGATGTCGTAGATTTATAACCAACCATGTTATAATGTTCTCACTTCAACGAAAGGCGGGGAACTGATTGTATCCGATTGTCGATCTGGTAGAACATCAAACCATTGCAGCTGTACAGAGATTAGAAGATATGGATCTTGCTATTAAAAGTCAAGTTAATATTGTTTTCCTTCTGGTGGGGTCTATCTTTAACATCAAGGATTTGGTGGACCAAGTGAAAGCAGCCAACAAGCAAGTATTTATTCATATGGAGTTTATCGAAGGTATTGCGGCTGACCGCAGCGGTGTTGCGTATGTCGCACAATATATACAGCCTACCGGAATCATCTCTACCAAGAGCAACTTGATTAGAGGAGCTAAGGAAGCCGGTTTAATGGCGATACAGCGTATATTTTTGATTGACCGAAGTGCCGTTGTCAGAGGCATTAAGGCGGCTGAGCAGAGCAAGCCTGACGCGATTGAAGTGATGCCGGGTATCATGCCCCGAGTCATTAGGGAGATGACAGATATGACCTCCCTTCCGATTATAGCAGGTGGCCTTGTCGGGACGCATCAGGAGATTGAGGATGCACTCGAAGCAGGAGCACTTGCGGTATCTGCAGGAACATCTGAATTATGGTGAAGTTAAATAGCCTCTAATTCCAAGCGGGAGAGATTATCTGAGAAACCTCTTTGGAAAAGGTGCGGGTTTATTGCACTTTTTCTGTTGGGGTTTTTTCTATTTGAATTTGAAGGAGGTGAGTTAGCATGGATAGTGTTTGGCATATCACCCATCTGGAATTAACGATACGCATACTGCTGGCTGCGGGATTGGGAGGCTTGGTAGGACTTGAGCGTGAATGGAATAATCATGCAGCAGGTTTGAGAACGCACATTCTGGTCTGTATTGGATCTGCAGCCATCATGCTGCTGTCTATATATGGGTTCTCACAATTTGTAAATGAGGTCAATGTGCGTACCGACCCTGCGCGGTTGGCAGCTCAGGTCATCAGCGGTATCGGTTTTCTGGGAGCTGGAACGATTATGCGTACCGGCTCTACCGTATCGGGGCTGACGACAGCGGCATCCGTTTGGGTAGTTGCAGCTATTGGCTTATGTGTGGGGGCCGGTTTCTTTTATTGCGCTGCTCTGGCAACCGTTATGGTGCTCTTAAGCCTGTTTGTATTAAACAAATGGGAGAAGCACTTGATGCGAAATCGGAGAACGATGGAGGTGGTGATTAAAATTATTGACAGGCCAGGTGCTCTTGGAAATATCGCGACGAATTTCGGAAAACACGGAATTCAGATCGTCAATGTCAAAATGAGACCGGAAGGAACCGTTGAGGTTTCGGGCATTGAAGAACCGGTGATGGAGCTATGCTTCAGCTTGAAATCCAAGCAAGGGGAGACGCTCCTGTTAGCGATGGAAGGGATTTCTGCTTCCGGAGATATACTGTCGATGGAATCCAAGGGCCTGGTAAAACCGGATAGTATGAAAGGATCTGCTTTGGAAGCGCTTTGATTGAGCTGTATACATTGTATTCTTCTTGTTTTAATGGTAATATTAAGATTTTATGTAGGTATTGACTATCCAAAGGTGATATGGGATAATTTTAAATGAATTAAGAAAACGCTTTATTTCGTTCAATAACGATTGGGTGCGGAGATCATTGAGACAACCCAAGAGACGAACGGACCGTGCGTATTTATGCCGGCTCCTTTCTGTTTCTTGTGCTCTCGATGCTCTCCTTTTTTGCATTCTCTGTTATAGTTGAGTGAATGCGTTTCTATCTAAATTGATAAGAAGAGAAAGGGGTATTTTAACAATGAAATTGAATAAATGGCTTTCTGTACTCACTGTTTCTTCTATGTCCTTAGGCTTGGCGGTAGGATGCTCTAACAATGCAAGCCAACAAACGGAGGTAGCAAAAGCTCCTGCAGCCGACAATTCTCCGGTTACTATCCAGTATTGGCATTCGCATGCAGAACCTCAAATTGCTGCTTTAAACTACATGATTACCGAGTTCCAGAAGAAGTATCCTAACATTACGGTTGAGCCGGTTTACCAAGGTGGGTATCCTGATTTACATAAAAAGCTGCAGGCAGCCGTTGCGGCCAAGGATGTCCCGGCAGTGACGAACGTAGAGGTATCCGTTCTTCCGAACTTTGCCGATGGCGGAGTGTTTGCGGATATGACTCCCTACATAAAGCGGGATAAAGTGGATATGAATGATTTCTCCAAAGGTATGCTGCAGGCGTATGCTTATAATGATAAGCAATATGGATTTCCTCTAATCGTCAGCACAAGCGTCTTCGTTTACAATAAAACGATGCTAGATAAGCTCGGCGTGAAGCCTCCGCAAACATGGGCCGAAATTGAGGATTTCAATAAAAAGGTGACATTGAAGGAAAACGGTAAAACAACTCGTTATGCATTCTCTGTACCTGGTTGGGATACTTGGTACTATGATCCTTGGGTTTCCAATGGCGGAGGAGCTATTCTGAGTCCGGATCACAAAAAAACAATGCTTGATCAGCCGGACAGCTTGAAATGGATTCAAAATTTCCGTAAATGGATACAGGATGGCTCCATGCAAATGGGCTATGGAAAAGGTGCATCGGATACGATGAGACAAATGTTCCTTGAAGAAAAGGTAGCCATGGTACAACATTCCTCCGCTATTATTAAAACATACCTGGAAAACGCCAAGTTTGAAGTAGGAGTTTCGTTTATTCCTGGGGATAAAGAAAGAAAGTCGCATATCGGCGGAGCAGGAATTGTTATGATGGAAGGCGCGCCGGCTAAGCAAAAAGAAGCGGCCTGGAAATTTGTTAGCTTTATGACAGGTGCTGAAAACAATATCAAATGGGCTGAAGGAACCGGATATTTGCCGACTCACAAGTCGGTTGTCACTACAGATGAAGGCAAGAAATACTTCGAAAAGCTGCCGCAATATAAAGCCGTATTTGAAAATTTCGACAATGTTGTAGGACGTCCGCAGCATCCGGCTTATCCGGAATTCTCCAAGCAATATATGGAGGTCGTTGGTAAAATGATTCTTGAAAATGCTGACCCGGTACCTCTTATGAAAGATAGCATCAAAGAAATTAATAGAATCATAGCAGATCAATAAATATAGGCTTTAGTCCGTAATGCGGGAGCCTAAGTAACCCGCATTACGGTTCATTATCGCAAGTGAGAGGGGAGTCGCGATGAAAGCGACGGACAGCAAATTACAGGTTGAAGTATTAGTTCGAGACAAGACTAGCCGAAAGGCTCCATCCAAGTTTATGGAAGGGTTTAAAGATTTTTCTTTTGCTTTACCCGCATTAGTTATTTTAGTTTTATTTATTTATTATCCATTATTTAATTCACTCTACCTTAGCTTCACAAATTGGAACATGACGAAGCCAGTGAAGAAATTCGTTGGGTTTGATAATTACACCTACTTGTTGACCAGCGATACATTTTACAATGTATTAAAAATAACATTTACCTACACCGTTTTTGATGTATTTCTTACCTTGGGAATTGGACTTTTGTTGGCTTTGTTGTTCAATTCCGTTTCAAAGTTTTACAATGTATTGCGTATGGTTATCTTTATGCCGCACTATATATCCATGGTTATCGTATCGATGATCTTTATATGGATTTTCAATGGGCAATATGGATTGATGAATGAACTGCTCAAGATGCTGGGAATCGAGCCCGTTCTATGGTTAACCAATACCCGCACGGCACTATGGGTGCTTATACTGGTATCCGTCTGGAAGGGCGTCGGCTTCACGATGATTATTTTTATTGCCGGTCTGAGAAGTATTCCGGTTGAGTATTATGAGGCATCCAGCATTGATGGGGCTACCAAATGGACTCAATTTTGGAAAATCACGATACCTTTACTGTCTCCAACCTCTCTATTTCTGATCATCACTAATTTTATTTCGTCCATGCAGGTGTTTCAATCCGTTGATGTAATGACGAACGGTGGACCGCTGGAATCAACCAAAGCTATGGTTTATTGGATTTACGAAATGGCCTTCAGTGAATTTAGAACAGGCAGAGCATCAGCCTTGGTCATCTTATTCTTTATTATCATTATCATACTGACGAGTATTCAATTGTACATATCCAAGAAGAAAGTCCATTACGAAGGGTAGGTATATAGACAAATGAAGAGTCCGGTTTTAAAAACTACCCGTTTGATAGTGGCCATTTGCATCACGCTGATCATGTTTTTTCCGATCTATTGGATGATTGTGACGGCATTGAAGACGCCTGCCGAGCTAAGGCTGGCCATTCCGAGCTTTTGGCCTGAAAAGCTGATGTGGGAAAATTTTGCGACTGCATTCAAAACAATTCCTTTCTATCGCTTTACAGTTAACACAGTTATCCAAACGGTTGGAATAGTGTTTCTGCAAATCAACATTGGCATTATGGCGGCGTATGCTTTTGCTAAAGGTTCATTTGTTGGAAGAGATAAGCTGTTTGTTCTTGTTCTTGCTGCATTGATCGTCCCTGAGCAGGTTGTATTTGTTCCGATTTATGTGATGATGTCTGATCTGGGCTGGATCAATACTTATTATGCACTTATAATTCCTCATGCGGCTTCGGCTTATGGAATTTTCTTGTTGCGTCAAATGTTCAGATCCATTAATAATGATGTTATAGAGGCAGCTAAGGTAGATGGCGCAAATCGACTTCAGGTTCTCTATAGAATCTTGACTCCTATGGCAATGCCCACTGTAGTGACATTAATTGTTATCAGCTTTATTCACAGCTGGAACTCCTATTTCTGGCCGCTCGTTATGACTAATTCCAATGCCATGCGTGTATTAACAGTTGGCGTAGCGATGATGCGTGACTCGATAGGAGGCAACGAATCGTTAAATTTCCATCTGCTTATGTCAGCCAGCTTATTAGTTATACTGCCGATTGTCATTGTGTTTGTTTTCGCTCAAAAATATATCGTGGCTGCAATGGCGAATTCAACATTTAAGTAGACACTTATTAAAAGGAGAGATTCGAAATGGGATTGAATCAAACTTTAGTAATTGCTCACCGGGGTGCCAAAGGCGAGGCGCCGGAAAATACATTAGGGGCTTTTCGACTGGGGCTTGAACAAGGTTGCGACGGTATCGAATTGGATATTCATTTAACCAGGGACGATGAAATTATCGTCATCCACGACTCTACCTTGGATAGAACGACAGACATGACAGGCTCCGTCTATGATATGACGCTTGAGGAGATCAAGAAAGCCGACGCGGGCCGGTGGTTCCACGAGAAGTACGAGGGTGAAAGGGTGCCTTTGTTAGAGGAGGTGTTTGATCTCGTTCCTGCGGAAGTGATGATTAACGTGGAAATTAAACATTCAACTGAAGGCAGGCTGGAACCGCTGCTGCTTGATTTAATGAAGAAAAAGGACCGTCTGCACAATGTAGTTGTATCTTCATTTAATCATAAAAACTTGCTTAACCTAAAGAAATTGGAACCTGAAGCGAAGGTCGGTCTGCTGTACGAACTCAATACAGGGAGCAATTCAGATTTAGTCGATAGCTTCGAAGCTACATTATACTCCCTGCATCCGAATTATAAGGGAATGGATAAAGAGACAGTATCTGATGCAATTGCACTTGGATTGCAGGTATATCCTTGGACAATTAATGACGAAGATCAAATGGCATTAGCTATCGACTATGGAGTATCAGGAATCATTACGGATTATCCTGGAAGGCTGCGGGAATTGCTGCAGCATAGAAGACAGCTGGGAGCGGCGGAATGAAGTCATCCTTACTGCTGCCGACGCTGATTTGCACGCTTCTCTTAACCGCTACCGGCTGCCAACAACAGCCGGCAGCGGTGGAAGTTAAGCCTGCTTCAGCGGCGGCGGCTTCACCCAATACTGCTGCACCCAAGGAAAAGCCTGCCACGGGTACAGCGGGTATTACACAAGAAGAGGCGGGAATTAAATTCCGCGTTGATATGCCGGAGATTAAGCCTTTCCTTCAGAAAGCTAAGCCTGGCCCTATTGTTCCAGCACTATTGCAAAATGCGGTTCCACAAGGTCTCGCTTACATAGAGGATAAAAAGTGGATGCTGGTTTCCCATTACAGGGAGGATGGCAAGCCAAGTCTCTTGTCCGTCATTGATGCCTCCTCAGGAAAAATGGTGAAGGCTGTCGAGCTTTACAAAAATTCCGGCACCCCCTATACTGGTCATGCTGGCGGGATTACGGCCAGTAAAAAGCATGTTTGGATTTCTTCGGACAAGGATGTTTATTATGTGAATTTGGAGGATATTGTAAAAGCGGAAAATGGCGGCAAGCTTGCTTTTGCAGGATCTGTACAGAGTGATACACGCGCCTCCTTTACCGCTTATGAGGATGGTATTCTTTGGATCGGCGAATTTGCTCACGGAAGCGACTATCTGACCGATAAGTCCCATTATTTAATGAATAGGGATGATAAGCAGCATAAGGCTTGGGCAGAAGGCTATAGACTTAATCCAGAGACTGACCTTCCTTCGACGAAGCCGGAGCAGGGTCAAGGCCCAATTGCCCCAGATTATATTCTATCGCTGCCTGATCGAATACAAGGAATGAGCGTAGCCAAAGACCATATTTGGCTTAGCCAGTCTTATGGAAGGAACAATGCGAGCACGCTGTATCGATTTAACATCAATATGACGGAGAAGCCGCATTCCAAAGCTGCAGTAAGATCGACGGAGATTCCCGTATGGTTTTTGGACAGCAAGAACGAAGCAGACAAGATGGAGCTGCCTCCGATGTCAGAAGGCATATTTGAGTCGGCCGGCCAATTGCATATTTTGTTTGAATCCGGAGCTGCTAAATACAAGACCTCATCGAGCTACGCATTGGATCGTATTCAAATATTGCCGTTAAACGAATAGCAGCTCAAATGGATTGATATGGGAGGACATACTAATGATTCCAGGTCTGGCGCACAGAGGATACCCCAAGAAATACCCGGAGAATACGATACCTTCGTTTCAAGCAGCAATAGATTTATCCTTTAGCCATTTGGAGCTGGATGTTCAGCTGACCAAGGATGGAGTTCCTGTAGTTATTCATGATACGACAGTGAACCGTACTACAAACGGCAAAGGTCGAGTTATTGATTATACGTTTAACGAACTGCGTAAATTGGATGCAGGGGGAGGCTCTCCGATCCCGACACTGGAGGAAGTCTTGAAGCTTGCGAAAGGGCGGACTTCAGTGGATATTGAATTAAAGCAAAGCGGGAATCTGTATCCCGGTTTGGAAGAAAAGGTTCTTGAAGTAATTCGCTCCTGCGAGGTTCTCGATCAAGTTTTTGTAACATCCTTCGATCATTACTCGATTGCCAGAATGAGGGAGCTGTCCGAGGAGATCGAGCTCGGCTTGGTCATCTATGGTGCGACCCCTTCGGTGTTCTCGTTTGCCGAGCAAATCAGGGCGCGTTATGTATCGGTCAAATATATATACTTAACCGACGATTTTGTTCAACGCTGCGAGGAGCAAGGCATACAGCTTATCGCCTGGACGATAGATGATGAGGAAGAAATGCGCGAATTACGGAGCACATATCCGAATATATGGGTATGTACGAATCAGCTGGAATTATGGAAGCAGTGTGTAGAGCAAGGGCAGCGCGTATAAAAGATTAGCGCTTAATATTTTGCTTGGCTCACCCTTGATGACTTGATCATCCACCAAGGACGCTGAGGCTGCTATAAGCTCGAAGGGATTTGAACGGAACAGAGAGTTCCTTTGTTTGGTCGAATACGAGGACTAATACATAAAAACAGAGAGATAACGGAAGTAGTTACTTCCGCTATCTCTCTGTTTTTATGCTTTTTCTATGCGATAAAGGAATAAGACTTCCGCTATTGTCCTCTATTTCCGTAAATGCAGCTGGGTCTGGGGTGGAAGAGAAGAAGGCTGCTTATTTCTGGCCTTCGAATAACAACGTCAGCTTCTCGATGATGCCCTGATCTCCGTTTGCTAAAGATATTAAATAATTATACATGCCTTTAATAATGATCTGATTGGGCTGCTCTTTAAGAGCCTCTTGAATAATCGCATCCATGGACTGGACCATGGTTTCGGTGGATTTGGTGCTGTCAGTATTAGCTTCAATCCAGTCCTTAACGGAATGAGCTTTTTGGAGCCAGGTTTCCTTTGTTATAGCTTGGCTCTGTTCGGGGCAAATAAGTGCTGCATATAAAATAGGCGATGTTGGTTTATTCATAATCCCGTAAGCGATATCATCCATACGGTTCATCAAATATTCAGCAAGCTGTTGGCTGTTAATAGGGTGAGCGTAAACGATAAAGTAGAAGAAATATTCCTTCAGCATACCGTTTAACAGATTAGCGCAATCAAAGGAATGAACCGCAATCTCCAGCCCGTACAGCTCGAGAATTTGCTGCTCCATCCATCTGACGGTTTGCATGCTATGATCGATCATCATTTCCTTAACCGTGTTGTTCATAAAAGCGATTCCCTTCATATGCATCGAAAGGAAGTCCTGGTCTCCCATAATAACCTGGCATTGGAATTGGATAGCATTGATTATTTTCTCCCTGGGAGTAAGGGAAGAATTCGATTGAATTTCTTTCAGATAAATACTTTGTCCATCCATATAGTAGCTGAATACAGCAATTAGCAGTTCTTCCTTGGAGTGAAAGTGCAGATAGAAGGCACCTTTGGATACTCCGGCTAAGCTAACGATGTCCTGAACAGATGTGGTGTGATAGTCTCGGTCACCGAAGAGCTTGATTGCGGCTTGTATGATCTGCAGTTTTTTGTCATTCATGCCGGTTCACACCCCTTATTTTCTCCATTCAAGATACCGAATGGTAGTAGTAAAGCCATTGTATACTTGGATTTAGTTTATGTCAAACATGTGACCGACTGGTCAATTTTAAGGAATTATACGTGTTATGGGAAAAAATAGGTTGATTTGGATACAGTATTTGAATTATATTACTAATAGAATGACCAGTCAGTCAAAACGCTGATGCAAAATGATTAACATGGTTCTTAATGATGGGAATGAAACTAACGGGAGGAGATACCCAAGCGCCTATGTCTAACACCATTGAAGAATTGAAGCTGAATATTAGCAACTTTATGTCCCTTTACCTGGAACATGAAGGCTTTAGTCCGCTCGTCGGTAAGATGTATACCTTACTGCTTTTTTCATCAGAGCCTATAAGCCTGCAGCAAATGGCCGAGGAGTTATCTGTTTCCAAGGCGGCTATAAGCGTTCAAATCCGAACTATGGAGCTTAAGCATCTGTGTCATAAGGTCCCGATCCAGAATGATAGGAAAGATTACTATTACATTACGGATGACTTTGGAATCAATATTGTTCGGAATGAAATAGGTAAATTCAACTCCGTTAAACAAGCCGTAGACGGAGCGTTGGCTGGATTCCCTCATCCGTCCAATGTGGAATCGCATGATGAAGAAGGCTGCAACATCATTAGACGAAGATTCCAAAATATGTCTATGCTGTGTGGGATGTTTATTTCACGCATGGGAGAACTGCATGAGGAATGGCAGCTGAAGAGACCATTGCCGTGAGTGTGGGTTTAAAAGCTCACTTTCATAATCAAGGATTCATGATATTTACAGATTCGCTTGATGTAATTTGATGGAGGAGTAGAGAGATGAACAAATTTACTGATTTTTCTTTGAAAAATGTCGCAGCGATCATCATTATAAGCGTTATTCTATTCGTTGCCGGCACCTTCTCCGCTACGACGCTGAAACAGGAGAGCATGCCTGATATTTCATTGCCAGTCGTATTTGTAAGCACGGTGTATCCCGCCCCTCCAAAAGATGTTATGGAGAATGTAACCAAGGTTCTGGAAAAGAGGATTGTAGGAATTGAGGGCATGAAGAAGGTTTCCTCTACTTCCAACGACAATTTCTCCGCAATTACCGTTGAGTTGGTTAACGGACGCAGCCCTGATGATGCAAAGAGGGATATCGAAAGTGCCATTAAGGACATTAAGCTGCCTGTTGGCGCAAGCGAACCGAAGGTTTCCAAGTTCGGGAGCAGTGATTTCCCCGTTTACTTCGCGGCAGTTCATGGAAATAACAACATGAACCAAGAAGAGCTTAACCGTATTTATGAGGATGTTATTGAACCTACGTTAAGCGCTATGGACGGAATCGATCATGTGGATTCGGTCGGACAACAGGAAGCAACTCTTAAGCTTAAGCTGAATATTAACGCGATTAATAACTACGGTCTGACACCTGCACTTGTATCGCAAAGCATCCAGACTGCTCTGATGACGAGCCCGGCAGGTAAGGTTGATTTTAGCGGCAGTTCACAATCGGTTCGAATCGAAAGTGACTTGAACACGATTTATAATCTGGAGAATATGAAGATTACCTCACCCAAAGGGGATATCGTGCTTTTAAAGGATATTTCCAAGGTCGAGGCCATTTCGGACTCCAAATTTATTGCCCGACTAGATGGCAGTCCGGCAATCGGGCTCACATTATTTAAAGGAAAAGATGCCAATACGGTACGATTTGCCGACGAGGTTGACAAATTATTTGCCGGTTGGACGAAGGAATATCCGAACCTGCAATTTACACCGGTATATAATGCGGCTAATGATGTAAAAAAGTCAATCAACGGTATGCTGAAGGAAGGTATTCTGGGGGCAATACTGGCTTCAGTAATGATACTTTTATTTCTGAAAAATGTACGTATGACGATGATTGTATTGGTTTCAATTCCATTATCGATCTTAACAACACTTTGTGTTATGGCTTCCCTGGATATTACTCTTAATGTAATGACATTAGGGGGCTTGACGATAGCCGTCGGCCGGGTCGTCGATGATTCGATTGTTGTTATTGAGAATATATACAGTGAGCTGCAGCAAGCGCGCGAGCGCAATGAGTCCGTAATTAAGCTGGCAACCTCACGGGTAGCTTCAGCTATTACATCCTCAACGCTTACGACTGCGGGTGTATTTTTACCGATAGCATTTGTTGGCGGAGTTTTGGGCGATATTTTCCGGCCATTTGCCATTACGCTTGTTGTTGCGCTTTTATCCTCACTAATAGTGGCTTTAACTGTGATCCCAATGCTAGCGATGCTCTTGGTTCTAAACAATGATAAGATCAAGCATCACGATGAAGAACATGTGGGGAAATTCACTGCCAAATACAAGTCCATTTTAAGCTGGTCATTAAATAATCCTAAGAAGACGGTGTTGGTTTCATTTCTTGCATTTGTCATCTCGATTGGAGGAACAGTTCCTTTCCTTCCTTTCGCCTTCATGCCTGACAGCGAATCCAACAAGCAAGTGCAATATACGTTGAAGCTTCCTCAGGAAACCTCGATAGAATCGATGGATTTGAAAGTGAAGGAAATTGAGACTCTTCTTAAGGAAGCCAAAGACTCCGCAGGTCAACCGGCCTTTGATTATTTCGAGTCGATGGTAGGCTATGACATGCAGAGTACAAGCGGTGAGCGGGTTGCTTATCGTGCAAGTATTATTGCGTCTGTATCCAAAGCATCTGATGCGAAAAAGATGGCCGAAGAATATAAGAACATTATGCTGGGTATGGTTCCGAAAGGATCGGAAGTTGAAGGGGCGCTGCTGGCGGGCAGTATGGGCGGTTCTTCGGATGACTTCTCTTACCTGCTTAAGGGTGAAGACTTGAATCAGCTGGTAGCCGGGGCTGAGCTTATTAAACAGAAGCTGAAGGAATTTCCTGAGCTTAAAGATATTAAAGACAGCCTAAACGAGAAGAAAATGCAGGTTGTCGTTAGTGTGGATCAGAATAAAGCTCGTGTCTACGGATTGTCTTCCGCACAAATTACAGATACCGTCCGATTGTGGCTGGCAGAAGCGTCGATCGGCGACATTAAGTTCGACAATGTAACCTTTGCTACACAAGTTATGGTAGACGATGATTTCAAAAATTCGATGGAAAAGCTTGGACGTATTACGATGACAACTTCGACGGGTGTCGTGGTAGCTTTGAATGATATCGCAAAAATCCGGCAAGTGGAGGCTCCGGCAGCTATTACTCGTGAAATGCAGGAGCAATACGTTAAAATTACCGCAAAAATCGATAGCAAAGATAAAGGCGGCATGAGTACAAAAGTAACGGAAGCCTTAAAGTCAGTGTCTCTTCCAGGCGGTATCCGAACCCAAGTACAAGGGGTAAATGAGGACATTCAGGAAAGCTTTGGTCAAATGGCCGTTGCTATGGGTGCTGCGATCTTTCTAGTCTTCCTGGTCTTGGTTATCGCATTCGGTAATGCGAGCGCGCCATTCGTTATTTTATTCTCCTTGCCGCTTGCCGCAATTGGGGGATTCCTCGGATTGCTGATTGCAGGAGAATCGATCAATATTACTTCTCTAATCGGATTTTTGATGTTGATTGGGGTCGTGGTCACCAATGCTATTGTATTAATAGATCGGGTGCAGCAGCTTCGCAAGGAAGGTCTGGAAATGCGCGATGCTGTCGTTAAAGCAGGTTTGACAAGATTGCGTCCTATTATAATGACGGCTGGAGCGACCATATTGTCTTTATTGCCTCTGGGGCTTGGTTTCTCGGAAGGCTCTCTAATATCCAAAGGCTTGGCAGTTGTTGTTATAGGCGGCTTGGTGACTTCAACCTTGCTTACATTAGTTGTGGTGCCTGTAGTTTATGAAATTATCGATAGAATGAAGGTTCGTATTTCACGTCTTTTCAATAAAAAGGGAAAACGTGTAACGGCTGCTAATGCCGCTGCGAACTCCTTGCATTAAGCTTGGGCCAGTTGAATAGAAAGATACGTATAAAGGAGAAACGTCCAATGAAACCAGAAAATGCGAACAAGGTTCACAAAGGTGCAAAAATTATGGGCGCAATCGTTCTCAGCACGGCCCTTATCGCAGGCTGCTCGTCAGCACCCAAAGCTCAGCCTGCACAAGCAGACGAGGTTCAGCTCAAGCAAGTAAAGGTTAACAAAATTGAGAAGAAAAAGATAAGTGAGCCATTGGAGCAGGTGGCTGATATTGCATCTTCTATCCAGCTGGATGTCCCTGTCAAAGTAGGCGGAGATGTACAGGAGATATTGAAGAAGCGCGGGGATATGGTAGAGAAGGGTGAGGTCATCTTCAGATTGGATCCGACCGATGTGCTGATTTCCAAAGAAAAGGCGCAAATTAGCATCTCAGGTACAGGGCAGCAGTTGGCTAAGGCGCGTGAAGATTTGGTGAACAGCAAGTTGGACCTACAGAATGGCATCATTAAGCTCGAATCTTCTATTAAAGAAGCCGATAAAAATTACAGCAAGATGCGTAATGATTATGACCTGGGGCTCGTGACCAAATTTCAGCTGGAGCAAGCAGAGACGCAGTTGAATAACCAACGTCTTGATCTTGCAAGCAATCAACAGAAGCTGAAGACGCTTGAGACGACGAATTCCTTATCACAGCTGGAGCAGGGGCTGCAAACGTCGGAAGTATCGATTCGCGAGGCAGACCGCACGCTGGAGCATATGGAAGTGAAAGCAACTGTGAGCGGGGTGCTTACGGATCTACCGTTAGAAGTAGGCATGACGTTAGCGGCAGGCTTCCGCGCGGCACAGATTCAACAGTTGGACCCGATTAAGATCAAAGCGGAGCTTACCGAGGAGGCAGCGAAGCTGGTGCGCGGCAAGCAAGAGCTTTCCTTTTACATCTCGGGCTCTACGGAGAAGCTGAAAGGTAAAGTGAGCTATCTGGCAGATGTTGTAAGCGCCCAGTCTAAATCCTATTCATTGGAGCTGGAAGTGCCGAATGCAGATCGAAAGCTTAGACCGGGTATGAAAGCTCAGGTTCTCCTTACAGAGGATCAGGATCAAATCGTTGTTACTGTACCTACGTTAAGTGTTGTTCGGGAGGGCGGTGAGACGTTCGTGTTTATTTTGACGGGAGATACCGTTGAAAAGCGCAAGGTTGAGCTTGGCCGTCTGAATGAGACCTATCAAGAGGTGCTTAAAGGAGTAAAAGAGGGTGAACAGCTCGTTACTTCAGGACAGCATCAATTGAAGGATAAGGAAAAAGTACAACTCGCTCAATAAAAAACAGCTAACAGGATAGGACCAATAAAGAGTAGAGCGGATGCAGAAGGGCGCAGCTGAAGGCTTAAGGACAGCGGCCCTCTAGGCTACGCTTGCTTGTGACAGGAGGAAATTAAATGAACAAGAAGTTGACCGTTACTTTAGCTACCATCGTACTCTCCGCATCCCTCATGAGTTTCGGCAGTCAGGCTTTTGCAGATGAGGCAATTAACGTTAGCCCCGTGCAAGCAGTTGTTGCACAGACTGAAGCAAAGGTTTATCCACTGACAGATGCACTTAACGTTGAAGTGAAAAGCGTACTGAATGAACGTATATTAGAAGGAACAAGAATTGGCGTAGTTGTAAAAATGGGAAATAGCAGCGCTGCAGTAACTCGGGTGCCGGAATACGAGCTTCGTGCCGTAACAAGCGAAGGCACTGTATATACTTTACAGTCAAGTGCTTCCAATCCGAAAGCGATCCAGCCAAAGACAACGACGGATTTAAGCTATATGGTTGTATTGGACCGGACGGATAAGGTGACGTTAAGCGAGGTAAATTGGACAGATGTGGATGTTTATGTTTATCCAAAGAAAGAAACTCTGATCACGGCCATTCCTGTAACAACGCAACCGTGGAGCGGTGTTGATACGCCTATTACGGATCCGACAGCTGTGCGCAAATGGGCCGACAGCTTCCAAATTCCAACACTTGTATCACCTATTCAATATACACCGATTGATATCCATAAAGAGTCTACGGCTCAAGGTAATGTGTATGTCGTGCAATTGCTTGCCCACAATCCATCGGCACAACGGGAGACAATCCCAGAATTCACTATCGATGGTAGAACGGATGCGAAAGTTTTTTCAGGTAAAAAAGTAGAAGAAGGTACTATAGCGCTGGATGCGAAGGAAGAGAAGTACATCCATTATGTAATACCAACTGAGCAGGATACAGTGTTATCAAGCTTGAACCTGCTGACCACGGAGAGCTTTGCTCAATCGGGTGCGGCTGCCGCAAACGTTGTTCAGTATCAAGTGGGACGATTGAACATTCTGTTGCCTGGTTCAGCTGCTGCACAAACCTACTCATCCTACGCACTGGGCAGCATTATGAAATTTGATACCCGCAGTGAATTGATTCATCCTGATATGCAGGTATCACTGGTTGAATTCCAAATGAGTGATAACGAAGATGAGGGAAGCAAGCAGGTGACAGCCAAATTCAGGCTGTATAACCGTAGTGACCGCCCACTCACGATTCCGGCATTTCAAACAGAGTTGGTTAGCTCAGACGGCTATCAATACAGCGGTAAGCGCCAAACGATGACAACAACAACCGTGCTGCCGAATTCGGGAATTACAGTGAATTATGCTTACATTCTACCTTCTACAGAGTCCGGTAAAGGGTTGGGATTGAAAATTCAGGATAGCGCCGGCACAAAAACGGCTGGCTCCACAGCTTTCAAATCGACGATCGCTTCATACGGTGTCCAGCTGCAAGCACCTTCTGCTGAGGATAAATTCAGTATGTATCCGTTTGATGTAGCCGTTGAGCACTGGGATATCTCGTATTTGTTCAATACTACTACACATCAATATACGTACAAGGGCAAGTTCTTATTGGATATCCAGCGTCAAAAGGAGACTCAAGTGGATGCGAACTTCCCGCGTCTTCAATTTGAATTGTATGATGCAACGGGCCGGCTTGTAGCTAGCGCTGCGAAATCCTTGATAGGCCAGGAGCGTTTGGTTTCCGGAGAGAATAATATTTCCTTTGCCGGGACCTCCGAGCAATTCGATTCCCCGCTTACCTTAAAGATTTACGAGATCTTTACAACTGAAAGCGGAGAATTCAAACGATTGGTGACTGAGTTTAGCCGGCCTTTTAGATAAATTTATTATGATGAAGTGACTGCCTCAATAGACATTTCTGAAGTTTTCTCTTAACGTTTATAATGCTGATAATAAAGACAAACAAGCTTCCATTTCCACTTTGACAGTGGTTTTGGAAGCTTGTTTGTTTGTTTGTTTGTTTGAACTTGGGGACTAGGGTCACTCCCAAGCCACGCCTGCGTTATCAAGCAGCAGCTTTAAAGCTTGAATCGCTGTCACAACACGCTCCGGGTTGCTGGCTTCAGGCAAATAGTGAGTCAGATGAGGCTCTACGGATAGAAAGCCTGAATATCCGATCTGCTTTAACTCTCCTATTAGCTCAACCAGCTGCCCATCGCCCAAACCAGCCGGAACAAATTGGCGCGGCTCCACTGTTGCATCTTTGACATGAATATAGTCGATGTATGAGGACACCTTAGGATAAGCCGCAGTCATCGGGATGACATGGTTCATTACATAATTCCCCGGATCGAAGGCTGTCCGCAGATGCGGCGATTGGCAGTGCTCCAATATCTCCAGGCATCGATCATCTGTATTTCCATATAAGTTACTGTCGTTTTCGAGTAATAGAATGATATTCTCTTTGGCTGCAGCCTTAGTCAGCTGATGCATACTGTGCAGTACGTCTTCACGATAGTTTTCTACAGGCTTATTGCTTGGAGTTCTAAATGAAAAAATACGGATATAAGGCGTCTCGAAAAAATGAGCTGCAGCAATAGCGCGATCCAGCGCCTCCAACTGAGGGGTAAAATTGTCCGTGATCTCATATTTCCCGATAGGTGATCCTATCGATGAAATTCGAAAGCCGCGTTCCTGAAGCTTCGTTTTTATTAGCTGCATATCTTCTTCAGTCAAATCCAGCACATTTTTGCCCCAAACGCCCCGCAGCTCCAGATAGCGTACTCCTTCTTGCTCCAATACGTTGAGCTGTTCGTCCAAATCCGGAGAAATTTCATCCGCAAAACATGTAATTTTAACCATTCGTCAATCCCCCGTTCTATTATTTGCTGGTGCTGAATGACTTCGTGAAATCCGTATTTGCTGCGTTTTGAGCTGCTGCTGGCTTCACAAACTTGGAGGTGCGGATCAAATCACGCAGCTTGCTTTCATATTCATCTGTATCAAAAGGAACTTTGACGGTTTGCTTTTTGAAGGAAGACAGCATTATCCCATTGGCAAGGGTAAGGGAATTTACACCCTCAGTTCCATGCGCTATCAATTCTCCGGTCCCCGTCAGTATCCGCTGCGCAAACTTCTGGGTAACTACTTTATGTCCTGAAGGAGCATTCGTATTAACTGGTATTTCGGTGTACCAATTTTCCAGCTTTTCAAAACGGTTTGGCGTTTCTTGGCTGTATTTCAGCATCGAGATGCGGTTGCGGTAAAAGATCAGCTTTTCATTTTCATAAACCAGCTTGCCGTTTTCTCCGATAATTTCCATTCGGTTTGTTCCCGGTGATTCGGCAGTTGTGACGATCAAATGACCGATCATTCCATTGTCATGCTCAAAATAAGCGGTAACTTCGTCCTCGACTTCGATATTATGATACTTGCCGATATGCGCGTGGCCTGTTATTTCGGAAGGCAAGCCAAATAAGTACTGATACATATCCAGAGTATGAGGACATTGATTGGTTAAGATGCCGCCGCCTTCTCCTGCCCAAGTAGCACGCCAATCCCCACCGTCATAATAAGCTTGTGAACGGAACCAGGCTGTATGAATCCATGTAGCTCTTGTAAGCTGTCCAAGCTCTCCGCTGCTTAATATCTCTTTTATTTTCATATAAAAAGGAAGGGTGCGTTCTTGAAACATCAGCGCAAACTCAATATTCGGATTGATAAGCTTGGCCGCCTCATAGGCTTCAATTGTCTGATAAGCATCATTGAGATGAACGGCCAAAGGCTTCTCGCACATAACATGCAGCCCCCGGTGAAACGCTTCCACGCTAATTGGCGTATGATCATAATGAGGAACTGCAATAATGACGGCTTCAAGACCCGATTGGTCAAACAGCTCCTGATAAGTGTAATAAGCGGTTGTATTAGCTTTAGCTGCTACTGAGTCTGCTTTCTCTTTATTCGTGTCGCATACACCAACAAGCTCGATATTGTCCATGGTCTGTAAATATTGAACGTGATGCCCGCCGATGCCGCCTACACCGATCAGCCCGACTTTCAGCTTTGCTTGAACGCCCATAAGTATTCCGCCTCCATATTTTGTTAAATTGATTTTCAATACTTATCAGAATATATTATAATTTATGCTAGTTCCTTGTCTTTTTTGATATAAATATTGTTTTAATTGGTTTAATATTTGACATATGCAGAGAGGAGCGGGTGTCACTTATGTTCGCCGCCTATTTAGATCATATCGATCAGAACATCAAATATACGCATGTCCAAAAGCAAGTATCCAAAATCGATTTCCACCTCCACCGAGGCTGTGAAATTTATTTCTTGCTGAAGGGGGATGTTAAATATTTTGTGGAAAAAACAATCTACCCGCTGCAATTTGGAGATTTAATTATTACGAATGAGCATGAGATCCATAAGCCCGCCTTCTCTTCAGATGCACTATATGAACGAATTGTGATTGAATTTAATCCGTCGATGGCGATGTTGTTTCAGACAGCCGGCTTCGATCCGCTGGAATGCTTTTATAACCGGGCTAACGGAGAGCAGAACAAGATGTCGTTGACCCAGAAAGAAATTGCAGCGTTGGAAAGCCTTTTTATGAAATATGAATATTTGCTTAAAAATCCTTCCGGGGGGGCCGAGCTGCTGAAATTCAGCTGCTTTATGGAAATACTGGTGTTGATTAATCAGCTGTTTTTGAATCAAAAGCATTCGGATACCGGCATTAATATGCATCAGAAGCTATCGCCCATACTGGACTATATTGAACAAAACCTAGACCAGAACCTGTCGCTCGATCAACTGGAAAAAGAATTCTATATCAATAAGTATTATTTGATTAAGCTGTTTAAGAAATATACGGGTAGTACAATTCATGAGTACATTATTTACAAGAGGATCTCTTTGGCCAAAAAATATCTTTCACAAGGCAGCAATGTGACGGAGGCATGTATGAAGTCGGGCTTTAACGATTATTCTAGCTTTTTGAGGATGTTTAAGAAAAGAATTGGAGTAACGCCGAGGGAGTATCTTAAAAGCACGGAAAGCACGATTTCCTGACAAGCCTAATCTTTACCGTAGGGAAATCCCAGGGCGGGCGACTTCTTTTTGAATAAATATTTCAAATATTGATTTATTTTAAGCATATAATGATTGAAATGATCGTAATGATGTTTTAGAATGAGGGATAAGTTATTTTGGTAACCGATTGAGAAAGGAAAGTGACTGTATATGAACCAAGACGCAGGCTTGTCCAAAGGTGAGAGGCGCCGGCAAAATATAGTTAATGCGCTCAAACAACAAGGTAAAATCTCGATACAAGAGATTGTCCAATTATTTGACTGCTCGGAAGCTACGGTCCGCCGTGATCTCGATCTTCTGGAGAGAAAAGGTGCTCTTATCCGCAATTTAGGCGGGGCGGTATTGGATCAGCAATCCATGGTTAAAGAGCAGTCGTTTCTAGAGAAAAAGGAGCTGCTCTGGTTCGAGAAGGAGGCTGTTGCTCTGGAGGCTGCCTCACTTGTCGAGGAGGGCGATAGCATAGGCCTGACCGGAGGGACCACAACCTTTTTGATTGCAAGGGCGCTTAAAAAGCATGAAGGTATAACGGTTGTTACGAATGCTGTCAATATTGCTATGGAGCTTGCGGATAGTGAGGGTGTGCAGGTGCTCTTAACCGGGGGAGTCATGCGGAGAAAAAGCTATGAGCTTTGTGGGCCGCTAGCGGAAAAAATGCTGGAAAGCATTAACATCAACAAAATGTTTATGGGAATCGACGGAATAGCCGCGGAACAGGGTGTGACCACATACTCCGAATTGGAAGCGGAAATTGCCAGATTAATGATCAGGCGATCTTTGCAGACCTACGCCGTGTTTGACTATACAAAGCTGGGCAGAACCTCCTTGTTTCCTATTGCTCCGTTGTCATCCCTCCATGGCTGTATTACTAATGCCGGAGCTGATCATAAGTTGTTGGATCAAATGCGTGAGCAGGGAATTGAGCTTCATTTGACCAAGAATGAGCGTGAGTAAAGCGGCGATGATTTTTTTAATCCGAATTGAGGTTTGTATGAGATCCATATGAAAGAAGGACAGAAATGATCCAGATTGCGTTAATGCTTGTGTTAGGCTCAGGCTTGCTTCACTCTGTCTGGAATTTATTTACCAAGCAAAGCATAAATAAAAATGTGTTTTTATGGATGATTCATTTGTTTTCATCGGCTCTTCTGCTGCCTTATTTGTTGATACAATTGGATAGGCATCCATTAGAGCTTGAAGGGTACACATTGCTGGGCATCTCCTTCATTTTTCAGATCGGTTACATATTGCTGCTGTCCAAAGCTTACCAGCATGGAGAGATGTCGCAAGTTTACCCGATGATGAGGGGGCTTGGAGCTCTGCTTGTACCGATATGCAGCATCCTTATTTTCCAGGAAAAACTGTCCGCTATAGGCTGGATCGGTCTCGGATTGATCGTATTCGGCTTATTTGCCATTGCATTTTATGGTATGAATCCAAAGAACATGCCTATAAAAGCGATTACGGCGGCAGTTGGTGTAGGTGTGTGCATAACGGGTTATACATTGGCAGACAAAACGATTTTGGGGCAAGGACATATGACCCCGCTTGCGCTGCTCGAGATATCGAATCTTTCTTATGTTGTTACTTTGCTGATACCTGTGCTAATCTCCCGGCAAATCAAACAGGAATGGGCTCGCAATTGGAAGCTGATTCTTGCGGGCACGTTTTGTTCTCCCGGCTCTTATTTCCTATTTCTTTTAGCGATGAATATTGCGCCATTATCACATATTTCCCCGATTCGTGAAATTGGCACCGTATTTGGCACGCTGTTTGGTATTTGGCTGCTTAAGGAACAACAGGGATTTATGCGTATAACGATGTCTGCTTTCATTGCATTGGGAATCATATCTCTAGGTATTTGGGGTTAGGAAATAATGCACCGCAACGGTCTTCTCCTTAATCTGCAGCACGGGGGAAGGCCGTTTTTTTGTGCTGGAAATGATATATATGATATTAGCCACTAGAAAAAAAGATTGTAATAGTCAAAATAATGATTGAAATAATCATAAAATAACGATATTATGAGGGTATACAAGATTATATAACCATTTCATGGAGGTAATGAACATGTCTTTAGGTAAATTGACTGTTGCTGAAATATCCGCTCAACCCGCCGCATTATCCGCGGCAATGGAACAGCTGCAACTTCAAAGCGATTGGGTTGAGCGCTATCTTAAATCGGAACAATTCGATGAAGTGATCTTTATTGGATCAGGCTCATCGTATTATCAGGCGCTTACGATGGCGTCAACCTATAGGAAATGGCTTGGACGAAACGCTACTGCTTTGCCGTCCTCGGAGCTATATTTATTCCGCGGGCAAAATACGGCAGCAAACAGGAACTATTTGGTTGTCGGGGTATCCCGTTCCGGCGAATCTACGGAAGTTGTCCTGGCATTGGAGTCTGTTCGCGATCTTCCCCATTATACGATTTGCGGAATCACCTGCTATGAGCAAAGCACGATGGCACAGCTGGCGGAATGTCTCGTTTCACCGCTCGGGAAGGAAGAGAGCACGGTTATGACCAAGTCCTTCAGCAGCATGACCTTCATGATGCAGGCCGCCATTGCATCTGCATCTGAGCATCCGAATTTGCAAGCGGAGCTGGGTACTGTAATCGAAGCGGATGCTGATGTTGTCCAGCGTGCTGATGTTTTTATTCAAAGACTGGTTCAAGAAGAACAGCTGCATAAGTATATTTATCTCGGGATGGGCGCCTATTTTGGAATTGCACAAGAAGCATGCCTGAAAATAAAGGAAATGTCTTATGTATGGACTGAAAGCTACGGCACACTCGAATTCAGACATGGGCCTAAATCGGTGGTAGAGCCGGGCACGCTTGTATGTGTGCTGCTGTCGGAGCAAGCTAGAGCCTATGAATTGAAGGTTGCTCAAGAAATGCAGGAGTACGGAGCTTATGTGCTGGTAGTGACAGCGGAAGCAGGAGAGGACACAGCCTTTGCGGATGGTGTATTTGAAGTTGGTGGAAAGCAGCTCACGGATGAAGCTCGTACCGTATTATACCTGCCTGCCTTGCAATATTTAGGCTATTATACAGCTCTGGGTAAAGGAGTCGACCCTGATTCGCCGCGCAATTTGACGCAAGTGGTGAAAATTTAGACCGATTTATTATGATTGCAGCTAATACAGCTTGCCTGAACATAGCTTGATTTTACGATAAAACAAATAGGGAGTTAACTAATATGCCTCTTGTCTCATCTACCTTTATGCTGCAGCATGCACGGGAACATGGATATGCAGTTGTTGCTTTCAACGTTCATACACTAGAGATGCTTCAAGGTGTCGTAGAGGCGGCTGAAGAAGCTCAAGCTCCTATCATCCTGCAGTCCACTGTCGGTACAGTCAAGCATCTTGGGCCTGACTACATCGCGGCGGCAGCGACTGTAGCGGCAAACCGTTCTCAAGTTCCAATTGCTTTGCATCTGGACCATTGCTCAGATTTTAATCTGATTGTACAGTGTATCCGTGCAGGCTATACCTCGGTTATGATTGACGCTTCCCATCAGCCCTTTGAGGAAAATGTCAGACAAACGGCCAAGGTCGTTGAGATCGCCAAGGCTGCGGGCGTGAATGTTGAGGCTGAGCTTGGCAAAGTCGGCGGGGTAGAAGACGATATCGTCGTAGCCGAGCACGAAGCGCTGATGGCGGATCCGGATGATTGCGCTCGATTCATTGAACTGACTGGGGTCGATACTCTTGCACCTGCCATAGGAACAGCTCATGGTATTTATAAAGGCGAGCCCAAAATCGATTTCCAACGGATTGAACGAATCGCAACCAAAGTGGAGGTGCCTTTGGTATTACACGGCGGTTCCGGTATCCCGGAAGCTCAGGTCAGACAATGTGTATCACTCGGTATGGCCAAAATGAATGTGGCTACGGAATTGCGGATCGTTTTCTCGGATGCCATTAAGGCTGTGTTTGCAGCTAATCCGGAGGAGAATGATCCGAGGAAATATATGATTCCAGCTAAAAAAGCGCTGCATGCAGCTGCTATTGAGAAAATGAGGCTGTGCGGCACTATCGGCCGTGCTAAAGGCGGGGCATACAATGATTACAACGGTTACTCTAAACGCAGCTATTGATAAAACGTATTATGTTCCCTTATTCACCCAGAAAAGCGTAATGCGCGTCCAGCGGTTTTATGCGGAAGCTGGCGGAAAAGGAATCAACGTAGCGCGTGTTATTAGTCAACTGGGGAAGCCTGTTCTGGCAACCGGCTTCGCGGGAGGCTTTAATGGCAGGTTCATCCGGCAGGAGCTCGATCGGCAGCAAATTCAACATGATTTTGTTGAGGTTGCCGGGGAATCGAGGCTTTGTTTGAACATCATTGATGAGCTGGATGGAAGCTCAACGGAAATTTTGGAGCCGGGACCGGTCATATCCGATACTGCGATGGAGCAATTCACTGTGAAACTCAAGGAGTTGGCCAAAAGGTCCGTTGTTGTATGTATTTCGGGCAGCTTGCCTGCAGGTGTGCCCAAGGATTTCTATGCGAAGCTTATAAGCTTGGCGAAGGGAGAAGGTGCAGTTGTTCTTCTGGATACAAGCGGCGAGGCATTGCAGCGGGGAGCTGAAGCGGCGCCATATTTAATCAAGCCCAATGAGCAGGAAGCAGCCCAGCTCATAGGCAAGACAGTGAGCAATGCCAAAGAAATGATAGAACAATTGGTATCAATGGAACGAATGAATATTCCTTGTATAACTGTTTCTCTCGGCTCTGAAGGATCACTTGCCTATGTTCAAGGAGCTTATTATCGCGTAAAGCCCCCTCGGATTGATGCTGTAAACACAGTTGGCTGCGGAGATTCATTTATGGCTGGCATGGCTGTTTGTATAGCTGAAGGAAGATCGATTGAGGAATCTCTGAGCTATGCGACAGCTGTCGGAAGCGCTAATGCATTGAATGAAAAAGCAGGTTATATCAATAAAGCTGATGTTGACGAATTGCTGAAGCAAGTAAAAGTTGTGCAATTGTAAGTTGTGGAGAAGGACCTAATATCATTTTAATGGCCTTGAACTTATAGAAGCCGTCAGTCAAACCTAAAGTTTGCTGGCGGCTTCTTCAACATATAAGAAAGTTTAAGTACTTTACAGCACTAAAGTAAGATGCCCTTTCTAATATAAGTTTACCGAGGGCACCCTATTTATCCCGCAAAACAAGCTGCCTTTAAGATTGAAATATATGTATCCTCTAATGAAAGAGTTTCGATCAGAAAGCTTTTCGAAGGAATGAAAGAATGAGCGAGTAACCTGTTTACCTTGCTTATATTGAGCTCATTAGAGCTTGAGATCTTTAATGCACTCCATGATCAAGGGGATTTTTATAGGGGGAGCGGCGATGAGCCCAGAAGGATTTTGTACGGAACTGAAAGTTCCGCTATTCCATCATTTGAGTCCAATCTGGGGCGATAGCGGAAGTGGGAATTCCGTTATGTTGGCCGAATGGAGCATGTACGCACAAAAACAGAGCAATAACGGAACTGGCTGTTCCTTTATCGCTCTGATTTTTGGACTTTTCAGGCGATAAAGGAACAATTACTTCCGCATTGCCCTTCACTTAAAGCATTCCATTTAAAGGAATACGACTTCAACAGTAGCCTATGAAATCTTTCATTTATACAAGTAACCACATTATTTTAGTCGGCATTTGTTTTCTGATTCACCATTTTTACAATAGATCCGCTTCTAAAGCAGTCTCCAATTATAATTTTTTGTTAAGGTAATGGTATAATTGCAGCAGTTATAGTCCAAATTAACTAAAACATAGAAAAGTTCGTACAATTTGCGTTGTTCGTGCTTTTTGTTATTTTTTCTGCGAAAAATGTCAAATTATATCGATTATATTACCCATATTATAGTAAAAAGCAACTAATAAAACAACTCAAATGGAATGTCATAGGTACAATTACCTATATGTAATCCTTTAAGAAATCCTCTACATAATCCGGGGCTGCTTTATTAATTTGTTGCACTGTGTGAAGGTATCGTTGTGTTGTATTAATATGTGTATGTCCAAGCGATTCTTGAACCTGCTGCAAGGAAGCTCCCTTGAGTAGAGCTAAGGTAGCATTTGTGTGCCTGAGCCAGTGGGGTGTTACTTTTTTGTCAACCCCCCAGTCTTCACGGGCTTTTTGTATGATTTTTTCAATTGCTCGTACACTTAATGGGAAGAGGCGTTTATTATGGGGGTCTATCTTGTCTTTCGTATGTGTGGAAAGCTGCTGGATTAAATTCCATAGCAGCTGTGGAACTTTTACTTCTCGTTGTTTCCCCCCTTTACCGTTAACTGTCAACCACATAGTCGTTTCTTGTGGATCTGTATGAAAGTCCCCCCATTCTATAGACGTTAATTCAGATACTCTTAATCCTAATAGAACAAGAGTTAATCCGATTACATAGTCTCGCAATCCTCTTTGTTTAAGCTGCGCGATTAGAGAAACTACCTCATTTTTTGTTAAATAATGATTCCCGCTTGTTACGGATACTCTGGGACTACGAACGCAAGTAGTAGGATTTTTTTCGAAAATTCCAATATTGGGATCGCTTCCCCAAGCATAAAGAGAGCGAATAGGCGCTATATGGACAGCAACGGTTGCAGGCGCCTGCGGCAAATTGCTTCTGCTGAAATATCCTTGAATCAGGCCGAGCTTATATACCTCGATTTCTCTCCAAGTAACTTCCTTTAGTGACTTATGCTTTATAAAGGCTCGAAATTTATTAATGGCGTTTCTGTAATTTCTGAGTGTGTACTTAGAGCGATGACATGCGGCTAAAAACATATTTACAATTTGTTCATCCGTGTACTCTCTGTTGTTCTCCAAATGCAATGAAATGTCAGGTAAAGTCTTTAGCAGCTGTTGCATGGTTGCCTCCTATAATTGTTCGAACAACGCAAATTGTACGAACTATATTTTAGCATGAAAACCCAATAATTAGTTTATGTAAATAAACTTCTTAGAATCATCCAAAAAGAAAGTTATAAATTCCACCATTCATGGCGGGATTCTATATCTCCTTATTTAAAATATGTGAAAGTGAGGTGAAGGGGCGGCGTTAATTATTCGTAGACAGCAACGAAAGCTATAAAATTTTAAGGATGAGGTGCTAGTAATATGAGATGGTTCTACAATCTAAAAACGTCAGCAAAATTGATTTCAGCTTTCATGGTAGTTGCAATGATTTTGGGCCTTGTAGGTTTTTATGGACTTAATACCATGAGTAAACTGAATAATGGGATGAAATCCATCTACGAAGATAATTTTTTGCCATCCGTCCTTTTGCTCGATACTCAAGTTTTATATCAAAGAATAAGGATAAATCTGAGGGATCTGCGGGATGCTGACCCTGTCAAGAAGCGGGAATTCGAGCAAATAATCAAAGATATTACGAAAGAAGCTAACGGGAAGCTTGAAGCCTATAAGAAAACAAATTTATCTGCTGAGGAATCAGAGGTTTTTGAACGTATTATGCCGAAATGGCAGGCTTACAATAAAGCGTCAGACCAGGCTATTGCTTTAATTTATGCCGGGAGGGACGCTGAGGTTAATCTTATGCTTTCCGAAGGAGATTTGAAAAAATTCGGAGGGGAGTTCAACGATTTATTGGATAAATTAACCGAAATTAGTGTGAAAACGGCGGATAAAGCTAATAAAAATGGAGATGAGACTTACACTTCTTCCAGAATGGTCACGATTAGCATTATTGTTGCTGCCCTGCTTCTAAGTATCGGTTTGGGTTATGCCATCTCACAAATTATTACCCGTCCCTTAAGCCGCATTGTCGAACTGGTGACTAAAGTGGCAAACGGAGATTTAACGGAAACATCCGAAATCAATACGAAAGATGAAGTGGGTCAACTGGCGAATTCGACAAATGAAATGATCTTGAATTTACGTAAAATTATCGGTTCGGTATTGTCTTCTTCGGGAAGCCTGTCAGCTGCAGCTCAGCAAATATCGGCTAGCACAGAGGAGATAGCAAGCGGAAGCTTGAGTCAAGCCGATGCAGCTCAGACGATGAATGAATTATTTCGTGAGCTGGCGTCCGCAATTAACTCAGTTGCTCGTGGTGCAGAAGAAGCTTCTGAATTAGCGGATCATACAGTAAGACTTGCACAAGAAGGAAGTCAAGTGCTTCGTTCATCTATTGACGGGATGAATTTAGTTAATAATCAGATGTCCATGCTGGAAGAAGATTCGAATAAAATCGGAGAAATTATCGAAGTTATCGACGACATTGCTGATCAGACCAATCTTCTAGCCCTTAATGCTGCTATCGAAGCTGCAAGAGCCGGGGATCAGGGGAGAGGTTTTGCTGTAGTAGCTGATGAAGTACGTAAGCTCGCGGAACGAAGCAGTGAAGCTACCAAGCAGATCACTGCAATTATAAAAGGTATGCAGCGGAATACGTTGCTCAGTATATCAGCGGTAAAAGAGGGGGTTGTATCATCGCAAAAAACGGGGGAAGCCTTTGAAAGCATTGTTACGTTGGTCAATGAGTCTGCTAGTAAAGTGACGGAAATTGCTGCAGCAAGTGAAGAGCAGGCTGCACAAACTTCCGAGGTTATGATTTCAATCGAAAGCATATCGGCAGTAACCGAAGAATCAGCTGCTAGCAGCGAAGAAACAGCATCGACTGCCCAATCCCTTGCCCTGCTTGCGGAGGAGTTGAACAGTACGGTGGAAGCTTTTAAAATATAATAGTTCAAGAAGGGGAAAGAGATGGAGCCCACCAAGCAGGTGCAATACATTGAAATCGGCATCGGTAAAGAAAGATATGCGCTTAGAATAGACGATATCCACGAGATTATTAAGATGCAGGATATTACAGTCATTCCTCACGCCAATCCATACATAAAAGGAGTTATCAACTTAAGAGGCAAAGTTATTGCGGTGATCAGCTTGCGGAATCGATTAGGTTGTATTGAAGAAGCTTATTCGAAGCTAACCCGGATTGTTGTGGTTAATTATAAGGAAAGTATGGTAGGGCTTATCGTAGATAGGGTGCATCACGTAACTTCTTTCTCTGCTATTCAGCCTCCTCCGAAAACTATAGGCGAGCTGCAGGATTCTTGTTTCACAGGAGTAGGTCGGACAGAGGGTGGTTTGGTATTTATTTTGAAGCTTGGGCATGTTCTTCAGGAATAGAAGGGGGGAGTCGATGTCGATGAAGTCAACTACTCAACTGCAATGGGCTTTTGATGAAATCAAGCAATTGACTCATGAAATGGAGTATATATTGGAACGGGTACAATAAACAAGGTGCGTCTACGTATTGGCGATGTAGGGGCAGGCTCTGTAGAAGAGCAAGGTCTGCATTATCATCTCTTGAAGACCATAAATGACTAAGTAAAGCGAGGGAATTAGAAGAACAAGGCATTCGTGTTGTTGTCGAATACGTATCAGAACCGCAGCTGAGTGCAGCGCAGTGGATGAAATAAAAGGAATTCAAGAAGAGACGAGCATCCCATTCCACTTTCGGCACAGTGGTGCGGGATGTTTTTAATTTACATCGAAACTACAACTATAGACGCAAGTCGGCCTGTTATGTGCCTTCTATTAAACATTTCATCGAACTAACGATCGCTAATGTAACTAAACCTAACATAACTGTTGACAAAAACCCATTTTGTGCAATATACTACCAATAGACGTAAGGTTTGAAAAATTGAATAAAGGTTCTCATGGAGTTAGGATGGGGACAAAAAGCTGTCTAGGGTTCCGTTGATTACGGTGAGGCGAGAGGTGCAAGAAGCTATCGTCTATAGCAATCAGTAGTCGAGTCTGGTCCGAGAGACAGTGTATAGAAGGCGTCGGACGGATCGTACGATGAGCGCTTTCTATATAACACGGAAGGATAAAAGCCTGGGAGATCATATCTCCCAGGCTTTATTTTTTTTCTATGGCTGGCATTTTTCCTTGACGAACATAATCATTGTTGTGGGAGGTATATGGAATGAATAGTTTATGGAGCATGACAATAGGTGCTGGTGGTAAATGGTCGGGGGTGGTCGGTCGTGGTAAATTAATTCGTTTTACAGCGCTGGATGCTGGGGCGAATCTCTCCATGCTGATGTATAACGCTAAGGATTTATCGGAGCGCTACAATATGCCGGATACATTAAAGGCGCAGCATACCTCACATCTGACTAAAGGGAATGTGCTGATGAGTGATAACGGCCGTGTCCTGGCGAGTATTGTAGAGGATAGTCTGGGATGGCATGATACGATTTGTGGTTATACAACCCGGGCGGCTACAGATGCTAAATATGGAGCGACGAATTATCAGCAATTACGCAATGAGTGGCTGCGCAGCGGACAAGAGAATTTTGAAGTGGAGCTGGTGAGGAATGGATTGGGCCGACGTGATTTAACGCCAGTAGTTAACCTGTTCTCTAAAGTATTTTGTGATGATAAGGGTGATATGTGTTTTAGTGCGGATCATTGCAAGGAAGGTGCGGCCTTAACTTTACGTACAGAGATGGATACTTTGTTTGTTTTATCCAATACGCCTAATCCGCTCGATACAAGTGCGGCCTACCCTTCTGTTCCTGTAAAGATTGAAGTGTTATCTGCTGAGCCGGTAAGTTCTATGGATTATTGTGTGAATTATCGCCCGGAAAACCGCCGTGCCTATGAGAACACTTGGGAATATTACTTGCTGTTAGGCTGAAACTAAATCGATACCCTTAGGAGGAAACTTGAAATGGCTGTATTTAATAGAGTGGAAAGTGCACGCAGCGTAGAGGATGCGGTATTTAGTGAAATAGTGAATGCGGGGGATGGCTGGATGCACGAGCTGCAGCCAGGTCAAGTGCTTCGAATTGTAGATTTGGAGGGCAATCAAGCTGCGGATACGTTGTTCTTCGATGCTGATCATCCGGACGATCATTATAGCGCGGTTGCGACAATTGCCGGTCAAGGTAACGTGTATCTTACAACGGGTTCGGTGCTGCGTTCTGAATCAGGCAAAGAACTGCTTGCGATCGTAGCTGATACATGCGGACGTCATGATACGTTAGGTGGAGCTTGCTCTGCGCAGAGCAATACAGTGCGCTATTCGCATGATAAGCTGCCCATGCACAGCTGCCGAGATACATTCATGCTGCAAATGTCCCGACATAATGGGGGTTATTCCAAAAGAGACCTTGCCCCGAATATTAACTTTTTCATGAATGTGCCTGTAACTCCGGATGGAGGATTACGGTTTGCGGATGGCGTCTCGGCTCCCGGCTGTTATGTGGAAATGCAGTCATTATGCCGCACGATGGTGCTGATCAGCAATTGCCCTCAGCTGAATAATCCGTGCAATGCTTATAATCCAACACCTATACAACTTCTAATTTGGGATAAATAATAAGGGCAATTGTCGGACTCGACTAATACTACATGAAACGAGGTTATCGCTATGTTTACAAAAGTTCTAATTGCTAATCGTGGTGCTATCGCGGTGCGGATTGAACGCTCTCTACGCAAGCTTGGCATAGAATCTGTTGCTGTATATACACAAGCTGATCAGGATAGCCTTCATGTAGACCATGCGGATGAAGCGGTGCTTATCGGAGAGGGGCCGGCCAAAGAAAGTTATCTGAATGCGCAATTAATTTTGAAAACAGCTATTGAAAAGGGTGCGCAAGCCATCCATCCGGGCTATGGCTTCTTAAGTGAAAATGCGGACTTTGCTCGTGCGTGCCGTGAGCATGGAATTACTTTTATAGGTCCGACACCGGAGCAGATGGAAATGTTCGGTCTGAAGCATTCGGCCAGGGAAATTGCAGAAAAAGCTGGTGTTCCTATGCTGCCTGGTACCGCTCTGATCAGAGAACTGGAAGAAGCGCTGAAGCAAGCGCGTGAAATAGGTTATCCGGTTATTCTCAAAAGCACTGCGGGTGGCGGCGGGATTGGAATGCGTGTGTGCGAGGGTGAGGAAGCTTTGTGCTCTGCTTATGATGGAGTGCGACATTTGGCAGAAACCAACTTTAAGAACGGCGGTATGTTTCTTGAAAAATATATTGCCAAAGCACGCCATGTAGAGGTTCAAATTTTTGGAAATGCCTTTGGTGAGGTTGTCACCTTAGGGGAGCGCGATTGCTCGATTCAACGCCGTAACCAAAAGGTGATTGAAGAGAGTCCTGCGCCTAATTTGTCGGAGCAAGTGCGTACAGCAATGCTGGAATCTGCAAAGCGATTGGCGTCGGAAGTTGGCTATAGAAGTGCAGGAACGGTTGAGTTCCTTTATGATCCGGAGTCTTACGAATTTTATTTTCTGGAAGTGAATACGAGGCTGCAAGTTGAACATGGTGTATCTGAAGAAGTATTGGGTATTGATTTGGTGGAATGGATGATTCGCGAGGCGGCGGATGAGCTGAAAGATTTGCAATCGCTCATTAAACCATCCCAAGGTCATAGTATTCAAGCGCGTATTTATGCGGAGGATTGCTTGCAAAACTTCCGTCCGAGCGCAGGTCAGCTGGATCATGCCATATTTTCAAAACAAGCAAGAATCGAGACCTGGATTAGGGACGGGATCACCGTTACTACGTTATATGATCCAATGTTAGCCAAAATTATTGTTCATGGTGAAAATCGGGAGGCTGCTATACAAAAACTGGCTGATGCTCTCGAAGAGACTCGGTTATATGGCATTACTACAAATCTCCAGTATATAAAGGCTCTGTTAAATGAAGATGATTGCGTAGAAGGAAACGTATATACCCAATTATTGAATGGTTTCGCTCCTGCGGAGCATGCGTTGGAGGTTGTGGACGGCGGCGTTCAGTCGACGGTTCAGGATTGGCCGGGGCGCGTAGGTCACTGGGATGTTGGGGTTCCTCCATGCGGGCCAATGGATCCATACTCCTTCCGAATCGGCAATAAATTGCTGGGCAATGATGATAATGCGAGCGGTCTTGAATTGACGTTACGCGGAGGCTCTTATAAGTTTCGGAATGCTATCTGGTTTTGTGTGACTGGAGCCGATATGCAAGCGGTGTTAGATGGGACTGTCATTCCGATGTATAGGCCGATTCAGGCGAGCAGGGGGCAGGTATTAAGCTTCGGGGAAGCCAGAGCGGGAATGCGCACTTATTTACTTGTAACCGGTGGATTTGATATGCCGCAAATTCTTGGTAGCTCCTCGACCTTCACATTGGGTGGTTTTGGTGGTCATGGGGGTCGTGCATTACGAGTGGGTGATGTGCTTGGTGTAAATAAGGCGGCTAAAGAGCCTTTTGAAAGAAGCGAGCTCGAAAACTTCCATAGACCAGCTTTGTCGAATGCTTGGACGATTGGGGTTATTCCGGGTCCGCACTGTACTGAGGAGTTTCTGCTGCCTGACTATTTAACACAATTGACGGAAACGAATTGGGAGGTGCATTTCAACAGCTCACGTACCGGAGTTCGACTTATTGGTCCTGCACCGCTGTGGACGCGCGAGGATGGTGGTGAAGCGGGTCTGCATCCTTCCAATATTCATGACAATGCGTATGCTATAGGTACTCTTGATTTGACCGGTGATATGCCCATTCTGCTTGGTCCTGATGGTCCGAGTCTTGGGGGCTTCGTATGCCCCGTTACTACGGCGTCGGCGGAATTTTGGAAAATAGGGCAATTGCACCCTGGTGATACTATCCGCTTTCAATTGCTGACACTAACAGAGGCGGATGAGCTCCGAACAACTCAGGAGGGCCATCTATATGCAATTGGCAGCGGTAAACGATCGAATCTGGATCAAGTAAATCTCCCTCAAGCAAGCACCCAATTAACACCGGATTATCCTTTGTTGGCAAAAGAGGAGCTTAACCGTAGATTCCCGATTACTATCCGCTGCTCGGGCGATGAAAACCTTTTGGTTGAATACGGTTTGATGGAGCTTGATCTCCTTCTTCGTTTTCAAGTCCATGCTTTGATGCAAGCTATTGAGGAGTGTGGAGAGATTCCTGTTCTGGATCTGACACCTGGAATTCGTTCATTACAAATCCACGTTGACCGTTCAAAAATGAGTATAGATGAAGCTTGTCGCAAGATTCTGGAGTTGGACAGTCACTTGCCTCCGTTGGAATCCATTCGGGTACCGTCGCGGATTGTGCGGTTGCCGCTTTCGTGGGATGACCCGGCGACGCAGCTTGCTATTGAACGTTATCAGCAGACGGTACGTCCCGATGCGCCTTGGTGCCCTAGCAATATTGAATTTATTAGGCGCATCAATGGTCTTGCGAGTGAGGAAGAAGTGAAAGAGATTGTATTTAATGCCAACTACCTTGTAATGGGATTAGGCGACGTATATCTTGGGGCTCCGGTTGCAACGCCTATAGATCCACGGCATCGCCTTGTCACTACAAAATACAATCCTGCACGTACTTGGACGCCTGAAAATGCCGTTGGTATCGGGGGAGCTTACATGTGTGTGTATGGAATGGAAGGTCCTGGAGGATACCAGTTTGTAGGTCGCACCATTCAAATGTGGAACCGTCTGCGCAGTACAGAGAGCTTCAAGGAAGGTAAACCGTGGCTGCTGCGCTTTTTTGATCAAATCCAATTTTTCCCTGTTGAAGCAGATGAACTGTTAAAAATGCGTGAGGATTTCTTGCGTGGCCGGTTTGAGGCTGATATTGCAGAAACAACCTTTGATCTGGGAGAATATTTGCAATTTCTTGAGTCGATTGAAGAAAGTGCGGAAGTATTTCGCAAGCAGCAGCAGGCTGCCTTCAATGTGGAGCGGGAGAGCTGGAAAGCGTTGGGCCTTGCGGAATATGTATCGGAGAGTGAATCGGCAAAAGCTTCAGTAGAAGATGAGCTGCCGCCTGGAGCTTCGGCTGTTCGCTGCACAATGCCAGGGAGTGTTTGGAAGGTGCTTGTATCCCCGGGCCAGCAGGTAAAGAAAGGCGATACGTTAATTATAGAAGAAAGTATGAAAATGGAATTTCCGCAGCAAGCTCCTTGTGATGGGACTGTATCTTCTGTGTTTGTGAATCCCGGAGATGAAGTTCATGCCGGACAGCTGATTGTCAGCCTTGTAAATATTGCTTGATTAGTTTCGTGAGAAGGACGCCCTTGGATCTTGGAGACAACTTAAAGGAGAGGTGTCATCTATATGATAAAAGAAAATATTCCGCAAGAGCTTTCCTTGCAGTGGATTCGGGATAAGTATCTTGACCGAAAAGTTACACCGGATGAAATTATTGAAGAAATTATTAATCGTGTAAATGAAGATATCGAAATGAACATTTGGATTACACCGCCGACGCTGGAAAGAGTGCAGCCTTACTTGGATCGGCTGCAAGCTCTTGATCCTGCGGATTCGCCGCTATGGGGAATCCCATTTGCTATAAAGGATAATATAGATTTGGCAGGAGTGCCCACAACAGCGGGCTGTGCGGAATATGCTTACACGCCAAGCGAGCATGCGGCGGTGGTGGAAAGATTGGTTGCCGCAGGCGCCATACCTCTGGGCAAAACCAACTTGGACCAGTTCGCCACAGGTCTTGTTGGAACGAGAAGCCCTTATGGCGAAACGCATAATTCGTTGCGGCCCGAGCTTATAAGCGGTGGGTCCAGCTCTGGCTCGGCTGTTGCTGTAGCCCGAGGGCACGCGGTCTTCTCGCTTGGCACCGACACGGCCGGTTCGGGCCGTGTACCGGCGGCGTTGAACCGCCTTGTAGGCTACAAGCCAAGCCTTGGCGCTTGGTCCACCAAAGGCGTAGTTCCTGCTTGTGCAAGCCTTGATTGTGTCACAGTATTTGCGCATAGCTTGGAGGATGCATTGGCTGTGGATAGTATCGCAAGGGGAGTTCATAGCGCGGATCCTTGGTCAAGGAGTCTGCCGAAGCCATCGCTCGAGCTTCCCGCGAAAATTTACTTGCCGGAGCATCCGCTGGATTTTTATGGCCCTTATGCAGATGAATATAGCCGTGCGTGGAATATTTCAGTTGAGAAAATTAAAGCGTTAAATATTCCTATTGAGTATATAGACTATGGGATGTTTTCAGAAGCGGCAGCTATCCTGTACGGTGGGTCGCTAGTTGCAGAACGGTGGGCTGGGTTGGGAGGTTTTATTGAATTGCACCCGGGTGTGGCCTTCCCTGTGACTGAGCAGGTTCTGCGTTCCGGTGCTGCTGCTGAATATGATGCTGCTTCTGTGTTTCGGGCTATGCATAAACTGCAAGCTTTCAAGCTTGCAGCAAGGGAATTGCTGCGGGATGCGGTAATGGTGATGCCAACGGCTGGGGGGACTTGGACTCGTGAACAGGTTCGTTCAAATTCTATCGGAGCCAATAGTGATATGGGGCGTTATACGAATCATTGCAATCTGCTTGATTTGTGTGCGGTAGCCGTTCCGTCGGTTGATGCGGCTTCTGATATGCCGTTTGGCATTACATGGTTTGCCCTCTCGGAGAATGAGGGATTAATATGCGGAGCTGCGGAAATGTTTACGAATGGCGTAGTGACATCTGCCGGGGCACCGAAGCTTTCTGTAGATGCATATGCAGCAGAAGTGGGCCCAAACACGTTATCCGATGCGGCAAATGGGAGTGGGGCCTCTGTTCTTGAAGGTTTAGCCCCAGCAACGACCTTGGTCGCTGTTTGCGGACTGCATATGCGAGGCTTCCCGCTGGAGCAGCAGATGAAAGCATGCGGTGCGCAGTTCATTCGCGAAGCATCTACGGCGGCCAAATATGTAATGGTTAAGCTGCCGACAGTACCGGCTAAGCCTGGGTTGATCAAACGGCAAATGGGCGGTGCATCCATACGATTGGAAGTGTGGGAAATGCCGCTGGAGGCGTTCGGTTCTTTTGCGGCATCCATCCCTGCACCTCTAGGTATCGGAAAAGTTGAGCTTGAAGACGGTTCGGAGGTTCCTGGTTTTGTTTGTGAGGGTTATGCAATCGATGGAGCGGAGGATATTACAGCTTCAGGCGGTTGGAGGTATATATATAGGTAGTTGTGATAGTTGCGGCACTGTCTTGGCTCATTGCCTTGATGGTGCATTTTTTTGCCTTTGTAGAAAGTTTGAAGTTTTTTCAGCCTAGAAATATGAGGAAGAAGCGCTTGCTTTATTTGCATGAGAGCTTGGGATTTTGAATGCATTCACGCCATGTGTAGAAAAGGTTTTTTGTATGGATAACGGGTAATGTTGCTATGATGTCTGCAGGAGTTGAGTGGAACAAAATTTCCGTTATTCAGGCTATCGCGACCTATTTAGGGCAATAGCGGAAGTTGGATTTCCGTTATTCTGGGCAAAAGGGATTATTGCAAGTGAAATCAGAGAGATAAAGGAAGTTGCTGTTCCGTTATCCCTTTGTTTTTTGTGCTTTCCAGGTCATAGAGGAACAATTACTTCCGTTGATAAGGATGAAATCTAATAATTTGCCGTACATTCGCGGTATTCCGGGAGGATTGGGCACGCGGCAAATTTTATATGACAATCAATGTTCGAAAATAAGTTTCGGTGAATTGATTCTGAAGGGAGGCCTCAAATGCTTTAATTCGGATTGTTCGGGATCATTAGTGTTTTGTCAAATGGCCTTAAGGGGAAGTAGGTGTTATTACTGTACAATCCAAGTTTCATGTACAGAAAATGCTGCTATGGAGCACGCAGGCAGCACAGAAACCATGGGTAATCGACAATACGGGCAACAAAGTAAACATAGGTAACATAGGTAACGTAGCAATAAGGCGGCATAGGCAACATGGATGACACGGGCAACGAAGGTGGCAAAGGCAACATAGATAACATGGGAAACATAGGCGACACAAGCAACATAATCGACATCGACAGCAAAGGCAACGTAGGCAACATAGGTAATAGACATCATCTAGAATATAGACATCATCGACGACGCAGGCGACAACGGATTCAAAGGTTGGTTGGGATAGAGATAGTGGAAGTTATCGAAGAGTAGAACAACTGAGGGAATGGGTATGGGGTGAAGAAACGATAGTGTCCGCCTTTGAAGCTTGTGTTCCTACCGCTGCAAGCTATTAATTCAAGGAACACGAGCTTCAAGAGCGGTCGGAATCCCATGCCCGATTCCCTCCCCATGCACAAACGTATGGGTTTAGACGGTTTGGATGTTTATAATTCGTTCGAAAATGTAGGCGCTGGATGAGTTTGCATATCACGTGATGATTTGGCGACGGACTTGAGTGAGTTCTTTTGATAAAAGTGATAAGCCATGCCTAACAGGAGCCATAACAATCCGATTAGTAAAGCGTTTTTGTCTAAAAGGGATAACAACCATCCGATAAAGCTGGCCCCGGTCAACGGAAATACCAGATACACAATCGTTTGCTTGAAGGAACGCTGCTTATCCTTAATGTAACGCTGTACGATGACGGATAAATTGACGAAGATGAAAGCGGTAAGAGCTCCGAAGCTCACGAATTTAACGGCTGTCTCCAAGCTGATGACTAGAGCAAGCAGTGAGAATAGGCTGACAATTGTAATATTGATAACAGGTGTTTTGAACTTCGAGTGAAGAGTGCCGAAAACTCTCTTTGGCAGCTCGGAGTCGCGTCCCATTACATATAACAGACGGGAGGTGCTCGCTACTGAAGATAGTCCCTGGGTAAAAATGGCGAGAATGAGCACGGTAATAAATAGTGCGGATAGACCGGCTCCACCGATGAGCGTTACGACTTCAAAGCCTGCTGAATCTATATTTTGGAAGCTCATATTTGGAAAGGCGAGCTGGGTTAAATACGAGGGAACCATGTATAAAACAATAGCGATCGAAATAATGATAAGGATTGCTTTGGGAATCGTCTTTTTGGCGTCAATTGTTTCTTCAGCCATTGTTGTGACGGAATCAAATCCTAGAAAACAGAAGCAGATGATTGATGCGCCGGCCAATATGGTGGAAAGAGGGACTTCTGATTGAATCAAAGGCTGTAGCGGATGAACAACGCCAGTTAGGTTTTTTATCAAAAATGCACAGAATACAACGATAAAGACCATTTGAATCCAAACAAAAATTTTACTGATATTCGCTGAAAAGTTAATTCCCATAACATTGATAATTGCAAGAATTGCATTAAGTATAATGATCCACACATAGGCAGGGATTGATGGGAATTGGGCATGCAAGTAAATGCCGAATGTCAAGCATGCGATCAGCGGGGAGAATAAGTAATCGAGCAGCAAAGCCCATCCGACAAGAAACCCGAGCGCGGGGTGAATGCTTTTCTTGACATAGGTGTATGCGGAGCCGGAGGTTGGGAAAGTTTTGGACATGATACCATAGCTGCAGGCTGTGAAAAAAATAGCGAGAAATGCAAGTAAATACGCTTGAGTCAGCATGCCTTGTGAGGTTTCATAAGCAATGCCGTAGACGGAAAAATAAATCATCGGAGTCATCCAGGCGAGACCGAGATAAACGACTGGAAACAATGTGAGTGATTTGCGTAAGGATACTTCTGTCTTCATGATAGGACACTCCTCAAAGTTCGGATCTTCTCTGCGAATAGCAGGAATTCATTTAATAAAAAAAGAAAAACCGGGAAGATATCCTTAGATATCCTCCCGGGCTTTTGTCCCTCCGTGTACACAGCTGCAGCTGTGCGTTCTCTCTCGGACCTGACCGGTTTATAACTCCGCGGAACCCTAGAAAACATGTGAAATATGCGGTTTATAGCTTACTTTCATTCTTGTGTTAGATATTAGAAGAATAAGTTCATATTTAACAATCATTTAATGTAATATAATATAACATACGTTTTTGATTTTGAAAAGATTTGTTATTAAATATAACATTAAATTAATATATCGCTTATATTGCAATGCCTTTTCTATCTGTTATTTGCTCGAACTGATCTAGAATGTTCCCTAGAATTAAGAATGATTGGTTGCTGCGATAGGATTGATCCATAATTTGTTTTCCAGATTGAATATAAGGGGCTTTTATAATCTCATAATGCCATTCGGTTAGCATAGTTTCCATGCAGCTTGGAGTAGTTTCCAAGTGGAACTGCAAGCCAAGCACTTTTTCTCCATATGCAAATGCCTGTACCCTGCACGCTTCAGAGTAGGCCAGTGGAATGGCATCTTCAGGAATGTCGAAGCAGTCCCCATGCCAGTGAAAGGATTCGAAGGTGTCGGGCACGCCAGTGAACAAGGGATGCTGAATCCCGGTTCTTGTAACGGGATGCCAGCCGATTTCTTTATGAGCATTACGGTAAACCTTGCCACCCAAAACCTCCGCAAGCAATTGTGCGCCAAGACAAATGCCCAGCACGTTCTTTCCGGCGTCAATCGCTGATTTTATAAATATTTTTTCAGCTTGCAGCCAAGGGAAAACATCATCTTGATACGCACTCATCGGTCCGCCAAGAATAATTAAGAAATCAAATGAATCCAATGAAGGGGCTGTGAAGAAGTCAGGCGGATATATAATTGAAGCTGTGTGCTGTCTTTGTTCCGTCCAAGAAAGAATGAACGCAGGATCATCGAATTCAAAGTGCTTTAAGATTAATAAACGCATAGGAATAGGCACCTCCATGAACATTTAAGGTTGATTTAAGGCTATGACCGTATTTTAATCGGGTGTCAGGTTCTTTGTCAATATAGCTAACATGAAAAAAGCCTGGAATAGGTTCATTCCAGGCTTAAATCAATTCGATATATTTTTCTGGGCCTGCCGCGAGGATGGGGGTTATCTTCTCCGGTTATTTGAGCCAACCCGGAGGCTTCCAGTTGAATTAATATTCTGCGGGCGCTGCGCGGCAGAATTTGCATATGCTGAGCGAGCTCGTACGCATTAATTTCGTCGGTTCCTCTTTTTCTGAGGATGAACTGTATTTTTCCAAGTGTCGCTATGTTTAATGAGGAGACTGCACTAATCTTTTGCAGCTCATCGGAAACGTACGAGTAGGAGAGCTGTTCAGGCTTTCCTAAAGGTCCTGTAATCGTTTTATCCTCGAAGAAGATCATCCAGGCTCCTTCTTTATACGGTTTTGTATGGAGCAATGCTTTGCCGGCCAATAGTTCCGCTTCGTAGACGGTTTTTCCAATTCCAATTCCACAATTCGCAAGCTGGCCTTCGAGTTCTTGTATTTCTGCCAAATCCGGAATGGTAGTGAAATTATTCGTTAGTTCCCGTACAATCCCGCGTGTGGTGAAAATTGCAAATCGGCCCGGACCTGCACTCTTGAGAGAGCCTTGAACTTTCTTTGCATACTGAAGCAGCTTCTGAGTAAGGGCCATTTCCATATTGAAAAGCTCATCGGATGAATACAGCTCTTGGGAAACTCCGTTATATGGATCTGTTTTGATTATTTGAACGGCTACTTGAGCATCCATGAACTGCAGCATCTCATGCGCACGCAATGCCGTATTTAATACGGATTCAACAGAGGATTCCGTCGGCCTGACGCGAAACACCGGAACGCCCATCCTTGCCAGTTTTTGCTGAACGATCCATACACAAGTTACCGCAGCTTTTGTCTTACCTTGTTCCCATAGCTTCAAATGATGCTCGTACAAAGCTTCATCTGATCCTGTATATTCCTTGTTGTAAACAGGGCGGTGCTTTATGCCGAATTCCGAGAATACTTGCTGCAGCTCTGCTTGGGTTAAAATGTCAAAGCTGAGCTCATCAATATGAAGCTTTTGCTGGTATAAAATTTCGCATAAAGTGCGGTATAAGCTTGTACCCGTATATGGAATGAAAAATAAAGGCTTTGAGCTTTTACCCGATTGTTTAGCCGCTTCATAAGGAAGGGGGCCAGAGAAAAGCCACATATCCACTTTACCGGAGTGCTGCTCCAGCAGGTCATCGATTTCTTCAAACCGGGTATGGATATAAGGATAACATTCATAATCCGGATATTTCCTAATAACAGCAAGAACCATTTCCATGGTATCTTCGACTCCGATATAGCCTAATCTTATTTTCATAGCCTTCACGGTTCCCTATATCAATTTAGAATTCGGTTGCGGTTGAGTTAGCAATGTCTGATTTTTAGTATATCATAACGGAAAACCTGCTGTTTGGCTTCGGGTTATTTATGATACAATGTGAGAACTAAGTGATCAGAAAACGCTTCCAGCAAGAGAGAAGGTAGAGGGTGAAAATAGCTTACATGAACAAACGTCCTCGCCGTTATTATATTAAATTGGTTGTATTATGCTTTATCATCACCTCGCTGCCCGTTATTTTCCTGGGTATTTTTTCTTATGCCAAATCATCCGGAGTTGTTCAGCAAAAGGTTAATGAGGAGAAATTACTAAGTCTCCAGCAAACGCAAATGAATGTAGAGCATACATTGAAGGTTGTCGACCAAGCGGCCACACATTTTCTGGGATCCAAGATCATTCTGAACGCTTTGAATGAACCTTTGGGACCGGATCAATTTCAGCTGTTCACCCAAGTCAAAACGGAATTGAACAGTCTCCAGAGGCTGGATAACGGGATAAGTGATATCGTCTTATTAAGTAAGCGCAGCAATTGGTTGATTAATAATGATGGACTATACCGATTGGATGCCTGGATGAAAAGTAATAAGGGATTTGTGCTGCCGGAGCCTGATCTGCCTTCAGTCTGGGAAGTGACTAGCAGTGCAGCAGCTCCTGTTTGGGCCGGTTCCCCTCCAACTGCTCTGCCTGATGATCCATGCCAACTCAATGTTAGCTTAATCAAAAAACTTCCCTTAACTTCATTCCGAAGCAATGGGATGGCCATGATCCAAATTCCGGCGTGCAATTTGAGCAGCCTGTTCTCGGTAAATACAGAAAGCGAGTCCGTCCTTGTGCTCGATGAGTCAGCTAATCTGATTGTACGCAAAGGCTTTAAGGAGGAAGGACCCAGTGCCTCACTTAAGGCTTCTTTGGCTCAACTTGTGCAGCAGCCGGAGGCTTCCGGACAATTTTTTTTGGAAGTCAATGAGAGGGCATATACGATTACCTACAGAAAATCAGAGTACAATAATTGGATTTATATATCGCTCGTCACCCTGGATCAATTAACCAAGCAGTCCCGGGAAATTGGTTGGTATACTCTTTACATATGCATAGGGCTGCTGCTGTTATTCAGTATTTTGTCATGGTATGGATCCAAGAAGTTATACCGGCCTATTGATAAAATTTATAAAGATGTAGCGGCACGACAAACTATACTTGATACGAAGAAGAGAGTAGATGAAATCCAATATATCGGGGAACAGGTTCATAGCTTATTCGCCGCTAATACAGAGCTGGAAACGAGGCTTTACGGGCAAAATGAATTGCTGCGCACTTTTTTCATAATCAAATTGTTTTTGGGGGGCATGAAGGAAGAGGAGATCAGGGAACGAATGGATAGCTTCGGCATGCGTAACGACTTCTCCCAGTTATGTGTTCTGGCTTTGCAGACAGGAAGCCTTGAGCCCACCCGTTTTGCTGAAAAGGATCTTGATCTGCTGCTGTTTGCCATAAACAACATGATAGGTGAGCTGTTGCCTGCCGGAAGACGGCTGCAGCCTATTGTGCTTGGACTCTCTCAGCTGACGGTAATTACACGTGGGGCGGAGAGCGAGGGCTCCTTTACAACTGAAGTGCTTGCTTTCGCTCAGCTTGTTCAACGCAAGGTCAATGAATTGTTGGATTTAAATGTCACTATCGGGATCAGTCTAACCTACAACAGCTTTGTGGAAATTCCAAGGGCTTACGAAGAGGCGGTAGAAGTGCTTAAGAGGCGCACATCTCTTGGTGATGAAGCGATTCTTTATTTCGGAGACTTGGGTGACAATCATTCGCTGCACTATGCCTATCCTTTTGGCTTGCAAGCTGAGCTATTCGATGCGGTCAAGTTAGTAGATAGAAGCCAAGCCATATCACTATTACGGCAATTGCTCCAGGTGTTGGAAAGCGGCAATCCGAACCTCCATGATTTACAGTTCAATGCGATACGTCTATTGATGAATTTACTCGGCCTAGCCAACGGACTCGCTATTCAATCCATTCCGATGCAGCGGCAGCAGTCGTTATTTGACGAGTTGTTTCATTTGAACCTTGTTGATGAGGGGGAAAAGTGGTTCATTACTAAAATAATCGACCCGCTAATGGCTGGAATCGAAGAGAGAACCGAAGTTAAGCATCTTACTGTTTCCAGGGAAATGATCGATATGATTCATAAGGAATTCGACACAGACCTTACTATTGATTCTTGTGCCGATCGTCTGCATTATAACTCCAGCTACTTAAGCACTTTATTCAAGAAAAGTATGGATATTTCATTTAGTGCTTATTTGGCCCAATATCGTCATCAGGTTGCTTTGAAGTGGCTCAAGGAAACGGACATGCCAATTAAAGATATGGCGGAGAAGCTTCGTTACAATAATCCGCAAAATTTTATCCGATCGTTTCGAAAGCTGGAAGGTATCAGTCCTGGAAAATATCGGGAAACTGAGCATGCTGCTACATCCATTGGAGTTCAGCTTATTAAGGAAGGAGGGGACGAGGTGTGAACAGAACTTCGAACGTACTTAAACCTGCTATTGCCAGGATTAGCATTTCGGTGGTCATCCCTCTGCTAACTACGGGCTGTTCCTTTGCAGCTAACTTGGGAAAATCGGAAAGCGGTATGGCTCAACTGCAGTCGGAGGCGAAGCCTGAGATCAGCATGATGCTCGTTTTGAACAGCGCTGACCCTCCACGGGACACGATTGTGAAGCCTTTGGAGGATAAGACGGAGACTAAATTGTCCTTTACATGGGTTCCGGATAACATCTATACGGATAAAATGGTTTCGGCTATAGCGGGCGGAACCCTTCCCAAGGTCGTCCAAATCAAGTCGGTGGATCTGAAGCACCCGTCTGTTGTGAATGGCATCCGCTCCGGAATGTTCTGGGAAATCGGACCCCTTCTTAAGGACTACCCCCATATAAGCAAATACATGAATTCAACTATTATGAACAACGGGTCCTATTTTGGCAAATATTATGGACTGTATTGGGAACGTCCTTTATCGCGGCAAGGAATCCAATATCGCAAAGACTGGCTGGAGCGGCTCGGATTGAAAGAGCCCCATACAATAGAAGAGTTGTATACCGTTTTACAAGCATTTACTTATGCAGATCCGGACGGCAACGGCAAACAGGACACTTATGGTCTGCTTGATCGTAACGACTTGGTCTATGGAGCTTTTAAAAATATAGCTTCCTACTTCGGCACACCCAATAATTGGGGATTTGTAAATAAGAGGCTGGTACCCGACTTCATGACCGTGGAATACTTGGAAACGATGCGATTTATGAAAAAGCTGTATGATGAGAAATTAATCAATCCGGATTTTACAGTTACAAGCAAGGTGCAGCAGGAGGATAGATTCATTAACGGCGAGGCTGGAATGATGATCAGCAACGTGCTCGGCGCCACTATTCGAGACAGAATCAAGAAAAGCAATCCGGCAGCAGTAATCGAAATACAAAACCGCATAAGCGGACCGAAGGGAGACAGGATCTGGGGGAGTACCGGTATTGGAGGGCTGTTCTTGTTTCCGAAAACGAGTGTCAAAACCGAAGCCGAGCTAAGAGCCGTGCTTTCCTTTTTTGACCAAACCTTGACTGAGGATGTCAATAACCTGATCACTTACGGGCTGCAAGACCGTCACTATAAACTTATTAATGAAAAGACGATTAAGATAATGCCTGATACAAAAACGCTGCGGGAGCAGGAGGTTGAGCTCTACGCCAATGCTCTTAGGACGGCAGATATCCGGTATTTGCAGCTTGGAGAAAACGGTTCCTTTCAAGAGAAAATCAACGCAATGATCCAAGACAATAATAACATTGTCGTCTTGGATCCCACTGCAGCTTTAATCTCCCAGGCTCAAGCGGAAAAGGGGACGGAGCTGCAGACAATCATTACGGACGCTACGTATCAATTCATATTGGGTAAATTGGATGAAGCCGGGTTTAACCGCGAGCTGGGTAAATGGCGCCAAAATGGCGGTAACTTGATCATGGAAGAGATGAATAGAGAGTATGAAGAATTTAATAAGTAAAAATTGGCCGGTAAAAAAGGCCGAATCGGAGCTTAAAAATTAATTGAAGTGCAGGGGTCAAGGGACTGTCCGGTAAGTCATATAATGACAAGTGGATAGCCCCTTTTCGTTCTGAAAACAAGAAACAGAAATCTGCTGTTTTCCGTTGTTCTAATGTCAAAAATAATGATTGAATAAATCAAATTACGATGCTAAGATTGGGGAAATTTAGTGTACACATCAGAGCTGCCAGTCACCAATTTTCCATAATTGCAGGAGGCTGATTGTGATGAAGATGAGCTGGTATTATCGCATGCTTTTGTCGTATACACCTATTTTTTTCGTGGTTATATCCGTGCTTATCTTCTCCTTTTTTGCTGTATTAAACGATTCTGCACAAAAGCAGATCGTGAATACGAAGAAGGTGATAGCAACAAAGGTATTACAGGTTATTGATGCCAATCTGAAAACTGCGGAGCGAATGGTAATTAAGGAAATTTACACGAATGCTGCACTTAAGGAATATTTTGGTGAATCAGGTGACAAGGTTTTATACGATTATTTTAGAATATCGCAAAAAATGGATGAACTCTCCTCTGGACTCCCCTTTTCGAACTCCATTTATTTATATAACGCCAATACAAGCAAAATATTATCAAGAAGCGGTCTCTCGCCTCTAGATGAGTTCGGCGACCGTAACTTCCTGCTTGATGCTTATACTTCCAATTCGAATGCGATAGTGTGGACCAATCCAAGACCGTTCAAAGAGTTTAGTCATGAATCAAGCGATGAGCGGGTAGTAACGATGGTTAAGTTTTATCCTGATACCGGGAAAAAGCAAGGAGCCGTCGTAGTCAACATTCGTGTACAAGCGTTAGTCGGGTTCGTCAAGGATTTAACCCGTTTGGACGGGGGACCGATCTCGCTTCTTGCTTCTAATATGGCTCCGTTTGATAGAAATAGCATTCAACCCTCCCACCCTGCCGATAAGTCGGAGCTGTCGTCTTTGTATATCAAATCCGATTATACAGGCTGGAAATATGGCTCAGGAGGCCCGACAGATAAACGTTTGTCTCTGGCATCTCTGTTTAATGATTTTTGGATGCTTGTTGGGATTTCGACCATCACGGCCGGACTTATATGGTTTACTTACATCACTCACCGCAATTACAAACCCATTCAAGCGATCGCTGGACGCATTAACAATTATACGAAACGCAAAAGCGGTAAGCTGGTGAAAACAGCGGTATTCCGCGATGAACTGAAATACATCGAAGCTGCAATTGACGAGCTGCTGGAAAGGGCGAGCCAATTCGAGCAGCTTCATAAGGATGATCTGCTAATTCGGAGAAAGCAGCTGCTGTTGGATTGGCTGGAGGGGCATAAGCTAATGAATGCAGTGCAGTGGAAGAACGAAATGGCTGAGCTGCAGATGCCTTCTGATTGCCAAACGCTGACGGTTGCCGTTATGGAGATTGACCGATTCACCCATTTTACCGGAATTTATAATTCACGCGACCAGTATTTGCTAAAATTTGTTCTGAGCAATGTGCTTCAGGAGATGGCTCAAAACGATAATATGGTTGTATGGAATGAATGGTTTGAGCCCCAGCAGATGGCCGTTGTCTTTTATTTAAACACCAATCCATTCACGAACCAGGCTGTGGTTACCGGAACGATGAAGAAGCTGCAGGACTGGATTTTGAACAATCTTGATTTTACGGTATCCGTAGGGATAGGGTCAGAGGTCTATTCTCCTATGGATGTGGCTCAGTCCTACTCGGAGGCGAAGGAATATGTTTCCTATAAGCCGGTGTTCGGAGTGGGTTCCATAATCGGGAGCGGGGAGCTGCATTCCAAAGCGGAGGGACGAATATTTCCCCATCTGCAATTGGTGCGGACGATAGCGAAGTCGTTTCGACTCAGCGACGGCCAGTGGCAGTTTCATTATACCCAGCTGTTTCAGTCATTGAAGAAGGGCCGTATATCCCAATCGGACATCGGGACCATAACCAATTATTTGATGTACCATTTACATAATCAGATGTCGGAAATGGCCGAGGAGGTAAGCAAGCTTTGGCATAATGAATATGCAGCGAAGTTCGAGGCTATATCCAATAGCTCTGAAACGTTGGAGGAATGGCGTGAAAGGCTTAACGCTCTGCTTGTGCAATTGGAGGTTGAAATTCGTTCTTTGCGGTCAGCCAAAAATAATTATGCCCTCATTCGCCGGGTGAAAGAGTATATAGAAATCCACTATACGGATCCCAATTTGTCCCTCAACCAAATCAGCGAACGATTCGAGATGAATCCGCGATATTTAAGCAAGCTGTTTAAGGAAGAATTTGGCGAAAAGTTTATGGAGTACATGTTGAAAATACGGCTGGAGGAAGCCCAGAGGCTGCTGCTTACAACTCAGCTGCCTGTTCAGGATATTGCAGAGCGGGTAGGGTATGTGCATGTTATTTCTTTTCACAGGGCGTTTAAGAATATGTATGGAATACCTCCAGGAGACTATCGGAAACGAGCGGAAGGCAGCTAAATGCTGGAAAGTGATAAATCTTATATACATTGCTGTCGTAAAAGTTAAGTGTGAGAAAATGATAAGCGATTCCTCGGAATCGCTTTTTAACTTTATGATAAGTAGGCGATTCTTGTAAATTGACCGTTGGGTAACAATTAAATTACCGTTAAGGTACCGTCTAAGGAAAAGGAGGTCTACTATGCCTGGCAAGGAACCTGTAATAGAAAACACTTATTCCCCTAAGCCTTTGGTACAAACATCCGTATGGAGGAGTACTTGGCGTTCCCTGGGGCAGGACTGGCAGTTATATGCATTGCTGTCCGTACCGATGCTGTACTTCCTGGTATTCAAGTATATACCGATGTATGGTGTAACGATTGCATTCAAAGAGTTTAACATGTTCAAGGGGGTATGGAACAGCCCATGGGCGGGGGTTGATGCCTTTCGTGAAATTTTCCAAATGAAGGACTTCTATAAGGTGCTGCGCAATACACTTTTGCTAAACCTGTTGGATTTGATCGTATCCTTTCCGACTCCCATTATTTTGGCCATATTATTAAACGAAATCCGATTGAAATGGTTTAAGAAGGGTGCGCAAACGATACTCTATTTACCCCATTTTATTTCATGGGTTATTATCGGCGGTATGGTCTACCAGCTATTGTCCACCAACACGGGGCTTGTCAATCATCTATTTAAAATGGCTGGAATGAAAGCGATTCCATTTCTGACGGATCCTTTGTATTGGGTTCTAACTTATGTAGGATCGGGAGTTTGGCAGAATGCAGGATGGGGAACAATCATCTACTTGGCGGCATTGACCGGTATAAACAGGGAGCTGTATGAAGCTGCGGAGGTCGATGGAGCTGGGCGGCTACGGAAAATATGGAATATTACTCTGCCAGGTATTAAGCCGACTATTATGATCCTGCTTATCATCAATATTGGGCATATGGCGAGCATTGGCTTCGAACGGCCGTATGTGTTAGCTAACCCGTTAGTTACCGATGTTTCCGATGTTATAAGCACCTTTGTATACAAGCTGGGCGTTCAGTCCGCAAGAGTCTCCATAGCTACAGCCATAGGGCTCTTTCAAGCGGTTGTAGGTTTGATTTTCTTGCTTTCATCCAATTACATCTCCAAAAAAGTTACGGACCAGGGTATCTGGTAGAGAGGGGCTCCAATGAAAGCAAGCTTGAATGACAGACTGATCGATATGTTCATCATACTGGTTGTAACCATTGCATCCTTCTTGTGCCTGGTTCCTATACTTCATCTGGCTTCCGTTTCCTTAAGCTCTAATGCCGCAATCATCTCGAACAAAGTAACCGTGTTTCCAGTGGAGCTTAGTACGCTGGCATATCAAATGGTGCTTTCCGATGGCAGAATGATAAGCTCATTGCTATTCACTATTTTGCTTGTGGTTGTTTTTACTGTGATCTGTATGACCATGACGATTTGCGCAGCTTATCCGCTTACCAAGAAGAAATTGAAGGGCAGGGACTTTTGTCTGCTTATGATTTTATTTACGATGTTTTTCAGCGGCGGCTTAATTCCCGAATATTTGCTAGTGAAATCATTGATGCTGACCAATACAATCTGGGCTCTAGTGCTCCCAGGTATGATCAATGCCTTTTATTTAATTATATTAAAGTCGTTCTTTTCCTCCATTCCTGAAGAATTGGAAGAATCGGCGCGAATGGATGGAAGCTCCCACTTTGGAACCTTAATTCGAATCGTATTGCCGCTTTCCTTGCCGGTAATCGCAACATTAAGCTTATTTTATGCAGTAGGACGCTGGAACGGATTTATGGACGCGCTGTTCTATATAACGAAACAGGAATTGTACCCGATTCAATTGAAGCTCTACCAGCTTGTCATCAGCAATCAAATGAGTGATTCTACGGCAACAGAAGGTATGAATGCGACCGCTCCAATTCCTGAGAGCTTGAAAGCGGCCAGCATTATGTTCGCCACGCTGCCTATTCTGTTGGTCTATCCGTGGCTGCAGCGTTATTTTATATCCGGAATGATGATCGGCGCTGTAAAAGGTTGATTCATCATAAGGCTTTGAGCAGAAGCATCAGACCAAGGGGCAAGCGGTATAAGCTTTACCAAACTTAGTTAAGGGAGTTGTAGTAGATGCATCTAAAAATTTCATCTGTCAAAACCATTAGCTGTTCTTTAACCGTTACCTTGCTTGCAGGCATGCTTGCTGCTTGTTCAGGCGGGGAGAGCCCTAGTGGGGGTGCTTCGGATAGCGGCAAGAAAGGGCCACCTGTTACACTCAAAATTGAGCTGTTCGACCGCGGCAATACACCACCTGGAGCTCCGCCTCTTACGGAAAGCTACTTTGTCAAATATATGCAGGAGAAGTTTGGTGATCCGAATAATATTAAGCTTGAATTTGTTACGGTGCCTAGGACGGAGGAAGTGCCTAAGCTGAATGTGCTGATGTCGGCTAACGAAGCACCCGATCTTATATTTACTTATAGCGATCCCGCGGTTCAAAACTGGGTAAAGCAGGGTGGATTGACCGAGCTGGGAGATTTAATTAACCAGTATGGGCCTAATTTGAAAAAATATTTGGGTGACAAGCTGCTCAGCTACGGTGTTATTAGCGGCAAGCAGTACACGATTCCTGCCAAGCGGATTATTATAGCCTCCCAAACACCTATGATCCGTAAGGATTGGCTCGACAAGCTCGGGATGCAGCCGCCTAAGACGACCGATGAATTTTATGCGGTATTAAAAGCATTTAAGGAAAAGGATCCGGGGGGAACTGGAGGGAAGGTTATCCCTTATGGAATTCGGTATAACAATAATCTGGATCCGCTGGTAAGATCGTTCTGGAAAAAGATGACCGATGAGGAGTACAACTCCTTGCCAGACTTAATGAAGCCTGGCAATAAGGACGGCTACAAGTATCTGAACAAGCTGTATAATGAAGGTTTAATCAGTCCGGATTTTGCTTTGGATAAGGATGGCAAGAAATTTCAGGCGGATTTGGTAAATGGCTTAATCGGATTTGCGATAACAAATACAAATGAGCCTGTTTATCAAGCGTATTATTCGACCTTACAGAAAAATGTGCCAAGTGCTGTGCTGGCAGCGGTCGATCCGTTCACGAATTTTGAAGGCAAGCATGTAAAATCGATATATCATCCATTGTCAGCCCATATCGCAATTCCCAAATCGAGCAAAAGAGCCGTGGAGGTTATCAAATTTCTGAACTGGATGTCGGATTATAAGGTTATTTTTGATTTGCAGAACGGCACTGAGGGTGTAACCTACAAAATGGGCGAGGACGGCATACCGGTAATTATCGATTCGGAAGAAGCGAAGAAGGTCATGTACAATTATTTGGACTACAGTATGCTGATCAACGGTAAGGACATGGGCGATGCTGAGAAAACATTAAAAGCGAATGCAGCGGACCCCAAATATAAGGAATTTACAATGAACAGTATTAAGGTTGGAGATCAGGATGGCCAGCTGCCCCCTCGTTTTGACAGGCCGATTGAAGCGCAAATCAAGTACAGCCAGACGCTTGGCGATAAGGGAATAGAAATATTGGTAAAAACAGTTACTGCGAAACCTGCCGATTTTGACAAAATTTACGATGAGATGGTGGCAGAATATATGAAAACCGGTGGAAAAGAAGTTATGGATGAGCAGTTGAAGGCATTCCAGGAAATGAAAAAGAAATAATCGCGGCATTTACAATTAAAATGAGATGCGGATAGCGGCGAAGCTGCCAGGAGCCCTAAAGGATTTGGACGGAGCGGAGAGTTCCGTTATTCCTTCTGCCGCCACCAATTCAGGCTAATAGCGGAAGTCAGAATTCCGTTATTCTGGACGAATACGAGCAATATGCACAAAAACAGAGAGATAACGGAACTGGCAATTCCGTTGTCTCTCTGTTTTTTGAGCTTTTCAGTGATCGAAGACAAATATTTCCGCTATTGTCCTTCACTTCCATGGATGGGGCATGATATTGTTAACAGGACAGCTAATGTATGTCCTCATGGATTCATCCAACTTCTAAGATCTTGGGGTTCGACGGATCGCCATTCAACGCCGCAATTGCACAGGAATACTTATAATACCAGGTTCCTGATGCAGGCTATGTTCTTGCTTTCCAAATCTGGTAGCCAAAAGCAACATAGGCTAATCCCCACATTAATGCGAAATAGTCCCCAAACATCGGAATCATACTGATTAGTGGAGAAACAAGCAGCAGAATGGATGCCCAGCGAGGGTAGACGTTCACTCGTATCGAGATTAGGGAAAAAATGACAAAACCGAGCAGCATGACAATATTGTTGATCATTAAAAAAGTTTGGGACGGCTCCGTAATGGTTTTAAATAGCGTGGTCCAGACTAAGCTGGAGGTGAAAATATTTCCAACCGCCATCAGCAAGGAGCCAATAAATCCCCATATTCCTGCTTTTTGCGATTGTCCCAGCATCAATCCAATGGATCCGATGGCCATCAACACACAGCCTGCGTAGCCTGCCGCGAGCTCAGGTAAACTATCGGTTCCCCAAATGAGGGATGCGGGTGTCATCAGCATCCTGACAGCACCTGCCAATAATGCGATAAAGCCAAGCCATCCCGTTATTCGTGCCAAAGTCACAAAACTCATCCTTTCTATTCACTGCGTAATAGTTATCACAAGCCCGATGCTATTATGTGCGATAATTGGTTGTACAGGATAGTGCATAATCTCCTGATTTACAGAGTGACTGAGTCATTTTTATTTGTTACTAGGCATACCTGCAAGCTTCGAGAAGCAAGTCATAATGCAGCAGCTAATAGATTAACGGGATGTTTGCGATGCAGGCAAAAGGGGTAATGATAGTAATCAGTTGCTGCAGCATCTACTCTTGTTGTTTATTCTTAATATAAGGTGGCTGATTCCTTGATCATTAATTTCATAAAACAATTGATAAAGCGGCTCAATCATGATGATGCTATCGGACTTTCTGCACAATGCAGTTATTATTTTCTCCTCTCGGTGTTTCCATTTCTGCTTTTTCTTATGAGCTTGCTTGGCTATCTGCCGATAACATCGGAAGATGTGATTGGGCTAGCCAAAGAATATATTCCGGAAAGCGTGACATTGGGGCTGGAGGAGCAGCTTCGCAGTTTGCTTGATTCAAGGAGAGGCGATGCGTTGTCATTTGGTCTGATTTTTTCCTTGTTCACTGCGAGTGCCGCAATGGATGCAATCGTGCTCGCCGTCAATAAAGCTTATGGATTGCCAGCGCGGAAAAGCTACATCCGCTCCAAGCTGCTAGCTATTGCGTTAACGATGGGAATGCTGGTTGTTGTGTTCTCAGCTCTTCTACTGAGTGTGTTCGGACATTTGATAGGGGATTGGATGCATACGGAGCTGCATATTGAGATGAAGCATATTGAGCTGTGGAACGTGCTGCGCTGGATTTTGAATCTTGTTATTTTGTTCCTAATCTTTATTGCCATCTATTACATTGCACCTAACACATGCCTCAATTGCAAAGATGTTCTTCCCGGTGCGGTTGTCGCAGCGCTCGGCTGGCAGCTGACATCGTATGGATTCTCGTTTTACTTAAGTCAATGGAATCATTATAATGTGACCTATGGAAGCCTTGGCGGTGTAATCGTCCTTCTGACATGGTTCTACTTATGCGCTTTGGTCATCATCATCGGTGGCGAGATCAATGCGATGGCTTATATGTTTCAGACGCGAAAAAAGCATCCAGTTTAAGGAGTCTCCTCTACATAATCAAAGAGGCTGTCCCAAAAGTATATCAGTGAATGAATCAGTCCCAAACTATGTACAAAGACGCCTCCAAAACCACCATGTAAGCGGAAATGGAAGCGCCTTTTTTGTAGGGAAATTCCCATCAGAGCGGGGGTTTGAAAATCCAAAAATGAGTCCGGCCGCTTTTTGGATGTTGCTTAAGTGATGGGGCGAGAAGCGATGTTTAAAGGCTGCTTTCAATCTAGAGGAGGCCATGATTTGTCGTGGCTGCTGCGGAAAGAAAAGAAATAGATGGAAATCCTCAGGCTGTCGAATTAAGCGCTTTCAATATCTCTCAAATTTTAATCCATACACCCTATTTCTCAATAGTGTTCTCGCAAAGCTCAATCTAGGTGTTAAAAGCCA
>NZ_JBHTGY010000091.1:0-60370 GCF_042676305.1 Paenibacillus sp. GCM10027630
AAGACCGTTTAACGCAAGCTTGTCTTAAGCTCAAAAGTAATGCTAGCGAGAATTTGCATTCTCTATTTTAACACTCACTCGTTGTTCAGTTTTCAAAGGGCAATCGTTGACAAAGCGATACATTTTGCTGCGTATCTTCTTTTGTCATTTATTGTCGCTGTTTTTAGCGGCGACTTTTTTAATATACCACATTCACTCGGTTCAATGCAAGTATTATTTTTTACTGCTTGTTTTTCTCACACTTGCTTGATCCTTTAGAACGCTTTGCCGTTTTAGCGGCGAGGAATAATGTATCACAGACTACAAATGAAAGTCAAGCATATTATAACAATTTTTAATGATACATTCTGTTCCTTGCGTATTTGGATATTTCTTTAGGAGAAGCCAGCCTTGCATACATACGAAAAATGACTTTATAGCGCGACTCAATGGCAATTTTAATATCTCCATCAATTCTCTTATCATTAAGATCAAACAACATTTCATCCAACTCTTTTTTCAATACGTAATCAAGCTCTCTGCATTCTCTTTCGTTAAATAAGAACCCGAGCATCGGCTTCTAAGCCCCTTTCATGTTAACTTACGGCATTATTTAGACACAAAAAAAGCATGCGAAGTAAAAAGCACATTATAGCGAAATCTAGATGTTGCGCGCTTTTATCTTGCATACCTTTGCCAGCCAAGCATCTTGCATGCTTTACTGTTATGCACATATTTGGTTTTTTTTATGCTATTTCGTTTTATCGTTTTATGAGCCAATAGGTGAAAGTACTCTCAATCAATGCTGCGGCCGTTAAAGAAACAATTAATATCACGACAACCATCGGAATAGCTTTAGCAAATCCATGTAGTTCCTCTTTATATTTGACGGACCGCTCTGGACTAATTAGGGCTATTACCATCTTCAACATCAACGCACCTAACCGCAGCCCAAATGCACAGGCAAATACAATAGCTGGAATTTCAATGATCCCATGCGGCAAAATCCCTTTAATGAAATATAACAAAGATTCCTTTTGCGCAAAGTTTGAGCCTAAATAGCCCAGAAGCAATCCGTTAACCAGCAAAAACAATAAGGGAAGAACACCGAATATAGCTCCCAATGCAATAATTGCAACAGACTTAATGGTATTGTTCCAAAAAATAAGCCAAAACAATGACCACTGCTGATTCGGTTTATCTTTTAAAGATTGTGTTAATTGCTCCATCCCTTTGAGTTGGCTTTCAATGAATCCTTGAAACTGATCCGAATATCCCGCCCCTAATATAACTCCAAGAGTAAATACCAGAGCAGCCGCAATAAAATAATGTTTCATTAAACGAAACTGAAGCATCATATTTTTCACCATATCACTTCTCCCAAATTGATTTGAAACTACATAAGACTAGCATATCTTTCTTGTCCCAGCATACATTTTACTAATCTCAACTTATACAAGCTCTGCCTACATATGCAGGGGTAAAAAAGGAGGACAGGTTTGTGAATTATTTTTATGTTTTGAACGGAAGAAAATTAAAACAAGCACTCATTATTGCAGTCGCAGTGGTTTTTGCTATAGGTATTATTTACTCGGAACGAGACAATGTAACGGTGTTCTCACAAGGTGAACCGGCAGCTATTTACAGTGTTCAGACGGAAAAAAAGGTCATAGCCCTCACTTTCGATATTAGCTGGGGTGACACTAGAACAGAACCCATTCTCAAAATTCTGGAGGATAAGGGGGTTAAAAACGCTACTTTTTTCTTATCGTCCCCATGGAGCAAGAGTCATCCTGACATTGTAACCCGTATTGCTAAGGGCGGCTGGGAAATCGGCAATCACGGGCATAAGCACGTTAATTACAGCAGTCTGAATGACGAAGAAATCCGCAATCAGATTCAAACGTCTCACAAAATCCTCAATGAAGTTACCGGGCAAAATCCAACATTAATCCGCTTACCTAACGGGGATTTTGATAAAAGGGTACTGCGTATAGCAAATGATCTTAATTATACAGTGATCCAGTGGGATACGGATTCAATGGATTGGATGAACAAGGGAGTGGACAATATTATCAATCGAGTTGTGTCCAAAGCTCACCCTGGTGATATTGTATTAATGCATGCCAGTGATTCCTGCAAGCAGACGCATGAAGCTCTCCCCGTCATTATTGATCAATTGCGCGCCAAAGGGTATGAATTCGTTACAGTGGGTCAGCTGCTTAAACAAACACAGGTTAATAATAAGCCCCCTGTCGAAGATCAAGCAATGAAACATTTCCAATAATTCAAATCCACGTCACGTGACTTGCAATATCAGACTTCTTCAAATCCGATGAAAACTTATAAAGTTTGATATTACAAAAAAAAGAGCCGTTATAGCGGCTCTTTTTTTGCGCCCAGCACCTTTGACAAAATCAAAATTTGCCATGCATTGCTTGCCATCAAAGGAACCATCATAAACAAAGTGGAGGCAAAGCTGTTTAATCTTAACGCAGGCACTGCTTCAATGGCCGTTACAGCCGTCATAAAGAATAAGGTAGGAATAAATCCGTTGCGATTCGTTAATTTCACCTTCCATAATGCAGTCCCAACAGCAATAACAAGCATGGATATAGGTAAGATCATGTACGAAAGCCAGTTGCCTTCCGTCCCCATGTGGCGAAAATAAATCAAGTCAAACATCGTTATAACGATTAGAATAATTTGCAAAGTATCCCAAATCCATTTATTGCGAACAAAGCCAATAGCTAAAAACCTAATAATTAGATAAGCGAAAAAGCCCATTTGACTCAAAACACTTATCATCGCTCCACCTAACAGCATAGTAACGGCATTAAATCCGATTTCCTTACCGCCCAGAAGAGTAAATTGTTGATCCGTAGTTTGTAAAATCAGTCCGATCACCAGAGCCGCACCGGCACCAATGAATAACGTTGTCCAAAATAAATAAAACCATTTTCTTAAAGTCACTACTTATACCCCCAAAACAGACTATGTTCAGAAGTTAATTGTACCAACGTTCACAATAAAAAGCCAATGAGCTATAGAGTGAAAATAAGGCACTTTGGCGAATAATAAGATCATCATTTTAAAGAAAGGAGCTTATGACCATGATCCTTAATAAGTGGTGGCAAAAGGTTCCGTTGATACTGTTCGTTTTAGTTCTGACTTCTTGTGGTTCTGAATCAAAATCCTCGCAATCCTCACAGAACGGCGGCTATAAAGATACAAAAACAATGGTGTTGGATATTCTTAAAACTGAAGATGGTCAAAAGGCGATCATCGCTGCACAAACGAAAGCCGCATCAAGCAGTGAGGGCCAAATAAAGCTGCTATCAACGGGAGACTCCCAGCATATTCAATTAGCTGTTAAGGATGTTCTGACCGATACATCAAACAACAAATTTCTGCAGAACGTAATAACCGATCCGAAGTTTGCCGGCCAGTTTGCCAAAGCTATTCAGAAGGATATGAAGCAGCTTCAAAAGGATCTTATGAAAGATCCCGAATATCAGACAACTATGATCAGCACCTTGAAAAATCCTGATTTCGAGAAAATGCTTCTGGATACCATGAAAAGTCCGCAGTATCGTCAGCAAACGAAGACAGTCATGCAGGAATCCATGCAAAGCCCTCTGTTTCGATTAGAGTTAATGAATATTATGAAAAAGGTCCTTGAAGAGGAATCACAACCGAAGGCTCAAGGTCAAGGTGGTAGTGGTGGAGGCGGCGGGGGCGGAGACAGCAAAAGCGGTGGAAAAAGCGAAAGCGGCGGCGAGAAAAAACAAGGCCAGTAATTTAAATTCGCTGCAGCCCTACATCAAGAAAAAGGACTGGCACCTAAGCCAGTCCTTCATTTTATGTCAATTTTCCGACAACATGCCGGGCCAGCTCTAAATAAATTTGTCCCGTTTCTGACTCTGCCTTATACACAGACGGCGAATACTCCGCTTCAGAAATATGGTTATCCGGTGCACCTAGTGGTATTTGAGCCACTAATTCGGTATGCAGCTCTTCGGCCAGCTTAGCGCCTCCGCCTCTGCCAAATATATATTCCTTCTCCCCGCACTTTCCGCACTGGTAATAGGCCATATTCTCAACGATACCCAGCATCTCATGCTCTGTATGTATCGCCATAGCGCCTGCTCTAGCCGCTACGAAAGCAGCTGTTGCATGTGGAGTAGTAACTATAATTTCCTTGCTCTGAGGTATCATCTGATGAACATCCAACGCAACATCTCCTGTACCTGGAGGCAGATCAAGCAGTACATACTCAACATCCCCCCAGCTCACTTCCTGGAAGAAATTGCGCAGCATTTTTCCAAGCATAGGTCCCCGCCAGATTACAGGTGTGTTTTCCTCAACGAAGAAACCCATCGAGATTACCTTAACGCCGAAACGTTCTATAGGTATAATTTTGTTATCTACGAGCTCAGGCTTTTGATCAATTCCCATCATATCCGGAACACTAAAACCGTAAATATCAGCGTCCACTAGCCCAACTTTTTTGCCCATTCTAGCTAATGCAACCGCCAAATTTACCGTAACCGTTGATTTACCTACTCCACCCTTACCACTCGCAATAGCAATAAAATGGACTCCTGCTGAAGGATCTAATATATTTCTAATTTCAGCTTTAACGTTATGTACTTCCGCTTGCGCCTGTTGTTGTTTAAGCTTAGCTTCATTTCTATCGAAATCGGATAACACACGGAAGCGTAAATGAACTTCTTTCGCTCCTGCCTTTTGGAATGCACTCGTTATTTGTTCTTGCAGTAAATTTCTGTGTGCTTCATTATCCATGGACAATAATACGGTTGCGGAAACATGCTCTTCCTTGATCATAATATCCCGGACAAACTGCAGCTCTGCCAGGTCCAGTTGAAACTCAGGGTCACGCAGATGACGTATTGCATTCAATAAATCTTCTTTCGTTAGCACATCTTCACCTCAACTAATAGATTATCTCTTCTTCTACTACCCTTTATTATATCACAATTTCTTTAGGAACCCACTTTTTCCCCGGCATAGTACCTCAATATCCCTTGATAAATGGATGCAGCTATTTTTTTCTGGTAGGCTGGCGTATTTAATAAATTGGCTTCTGCCGGATTGGATAGAAATCCAACTTCCACCAAAGCACTTGGGATCTGCAATGATTTAAGCAAAAATACATTTTCCACCGTTTTTGCGACTCGATCTGTATTTTTCAAATTTTTCTTCACTTCATCTTGAATTAATGCCGCTAATACTCCACTTTGCTTATGTGTAGGGTAGTAAAAGGTTTGTGCTCCGCTCCATTTAACGGATGGAATAGCATTCAGGTGAATGCTCACAAACATGTCGGATTTCTGCTGTATAATAAATTGTGCTCTATTTACCAGATCCTCCGTTTTTCTTTTGCTGTACCCTTTTGTAGACGGTTGTGCCAAATCTTTATCTTCTTCCCGAGTCATAACAACCAAAGCGCCGGCTTCCTGCAAATAATCGCGAAGATGCAAAGTAATCGCCAAGTTGATATCTTTCTCAATAATTCCATTCTTGCTTTCAGCACCTCCATCAGGCCCTCCATGGCCTGGGTCCAGTGCGATTTTTTTCCCTGATAAGGGCATAGTCCAGTTTGTCCATGTGCTTGTAGCAGGAAGCTCATAGGTAAACATAAATAACATTAGTCCTACAAGTAAAGCCGTCATGACCAATTTAAGGCCGCCAGACATCGTAAGCCAAACAACGACCCTCTTTCTTCTTTTAAACATAAAAAAATCCACCTCGCATCCCCATAGACTCATTAACATCTATATGGGATGAGGTGGACAAATATACCTTCGTCCTACACCTGGTATTCCGGTTCTTTCATGCCTTCAATTAGCACCTTCGCCACTTCGGGACGAGTAAATTCCGGAGGCGGACATTGACCGTCACGGAGCAATGCACGTACTTTAGTTCCAGACAAATGCATGTGATCCGCTTTATCATGCGGACATGTTTTGCTAGAAGCCATGTTGCCGCATTTCGTGCAGAAGAAGCTGTGCTCAAAGAACAGAGGTGTAATACCTAGCTCTTCTTGAGTAAAGTTTTTGAAAATTTCTTGGGCTTCATAAGTACCATAATAATCGCCTACACCTGCATGATCACGGCCAACAATGAAATGCGTGCAGCCATAGTTTTTACGTACCAACGCATGGAATATCGCTTCACGAGGGCCTGCGTAACGCATAGCCGCGGGGAACACACCCAAGAAGGCACGGTCCTTCGGATAGTAGTTCTCCAACAATACCAAGTAACTGCGCATGCGTACATCTGCAGAAATATCATCCGATTTGGTTTCACCCACCAATGGGTTTAAGAATAAAGCATCCACGATTTCCATTGCGCTCTTCTGAATATACTCATGAGCCCGGTGAACCGGATTACGCGTTTGAAAGCCCACGACTGTCTTCCAACCATTTTCCACAAAAAGACGACGTGTTTCAGATGGATCAAAGTAAAATTGTTCAAACTTCTTAGGCTTAGGACGATTCAATACTTCAATGGGTCCCCCAATATTAATATTAGGTCGGGAAAAAAGCTTCTGAACACCAGGGTGCTCAATATCATCTGTTTTAAAAACTTTTACTGCCTCGTCCTTATGATCAACCTTATAAATACTTTGAACATCCAATATCCCGTACACAACGCCGTCGTGCTCACCGACAAGCGCCACTTGCTCCCCAATTTTCAATGATTCAGCTACATCCTCTTCCACAGCTAGTGTAATCGGAATACTCCATACGGTACCATCAGCCAGGCGCATATTATTTACTATTGATGTATAATCTTGTTCGATCAGGAAGCCCGTTAGAGGTGAAAATGCACCGACGCCAATTAAATCAAGATCTGAGATGGTCCAAGAGTTGATTTTTAATTGAAATAATCCTTTTGCCAGCTCTAACAAATTATCTCTTTGCTTTCCTTGAACTACGCGATTAATTAATACGCCACCGTGAGGTTGAATGGTTTCTACAGTCATGGAGAAATAGCCCCCTCTTTCGAGAATAATTGAACTACCTCTATTATTTATGAAGTCCGCATTCTGTCTTTTCATTCCCTGCCCAGCGTCCTGCACGTGGATCTTCTCCAGGCATAACTTGACGCGTGCAATGAGAACAGCCGATGCTTGGGTAATGGTTGTCATGCAGCGGGTTGTATATAACATTATTATTACGAATATAATTCCAAACATCTTCTGAAGTCCAGCTTGCCAATGGATTAAATTTAACTAAACCGAACTTTACATCATATTCAACTTTTTTCGCATTAGCACGAGTAGGTGCTTGATCGCGGCGAATTCCTGTAATCCAAGCGTCATAATTTTTCAAAATATCAGTCAAAGGGTCGACTTTACGGATATTACAGCATTGATTCGCATTGCTTTTCCATAATTCTTCTCCAAACTGAGATGCTTGCTCATCCAAAGTTAGCTTAGGTAATACCTGAACAAATTCTAATCCATAATGCTGTTCTAGGCGATCACGTGTATCCAAGGTTTCTTGAAAATGCACATTAGTATCCAGATAAAAGATATCGCTTTTAGGACTTATTTTCTGAATCATATCCACTAAAACAACATCTTCAGCGCCGAAGCTACAGGCTAATGTAAGGTTAGGGAATTTTTCTACCGCCCATGCTATAAGCGATTCTGGCGATTGATTTTCAAAAGTTTCCGCGGCTTCTTGAATCATTTTTTCCTTTTCAAATAGGTTCATACTTTCTCCTCCTGCACTTTTTAATTCCGAGTATATTAATGTGTTTTATTATATATAATTCATTATAGCTTTCGAAGACTTTTTGTCAAATTAAATTTTTCTCGGGCTAATTATTATTATATTCGGGCTTTTGCCTAAAGGTGTTATGAAAAACAAAAAACCTTTCCACCATAATAGCGGAAAGGTTTTTATAGTAAGTATTAACGTTTCGAGAACTGAGGAGCACGACGTGCTGCTTTCAAACCGTACTTCTTACGTTCCTTCATACGAGGATCACGAGTCAAGAATCCTGCTTTCTTCAAGGATCCACGGAATTCAGGATCAGCTTTCAGAAGTGCACGGGAAATGCCGTGACGGATGGCTCCTGCTTGTCCAGAGATTCCTCCACCGTTAGCAATAACCAATACATCGTATTGACCTAATGTTTCAGTTAGGTTTAAAGGTTGTTTTACGATCAGTTTCAATGTTTCCAAACCGAAGTATTCATCTAGCTCGCGTTTGTTGATTACAATACGGCCTTCGCCTGGTACCAAACGTACACGTGCTACCGAATGCTTACGACGGCCTGTTCCATAATATTGAACTTGTGCCACAAGACAGTCCTCCCTTTATATTATCCGCGAAGTTCATACACAACAGGCTGTTGAGCTTGGTGTGGATGTTCCGATCCCGCGTATACTTTTAATTTTGTTTTCATGCTGTCGCCAAGACGATTTTTAGGAAGCATACCGTGAATCGCAAGTTCGATTACACGCTCAGGCTTATTGTTAATCATATCTTGTGCTGAAGTTACTTTCAAACCACCAGTGTACATAGAGTGACGGTAGTACATTTTGTTTTGCAATTTTTTACCCGTCAAATGGATTTTCTCTGCATTAATGACAATAACAAAGTCTCCTGTGTCAACATGAGGTGTGAATTCAGGTTTGTGTTTGCCGCGAATCAGGCTTGCTGCTTCGCTTGCAAGACGACCTAGAGTTTTGTCAGTCGCGTCGATAATGTGCCATTTGCGTTCTACTTCATTAGGCTTAGCCATATATGTGGTACGCATCAATAGTTCCTCCTAAACATTTTGCATTTCAGTGCTCATACAATAAAACAACACAGTTGTGATGGACAACTAGTCATTTCATCATCTTATATCTATTTGTATCGTTCATAATTATTTAAATAGGTTTTGACCCTGCCTTGATCCGGGGCCGTGGGATAGCCGATCAAGAAACGCCAATTGATATTGTACTACATCTGAAGGAACAAATCAAGACGTTATTCCAGCCTATTTATATAATACTTCCCACAGCGTTAATCCATGCGACATTGCTGTCGGACCGGCACTGGCGCGATTACGTGCATCCAGTATGTCCTTGACTTCCTCGCTGGAACGTTTGCCTTCTCCGACTTGAATTAAGGTTCCCGCAATGATCCTTACCATGTTGTATAAAAAACCGTTACCGGTCAAATATATATGAATAGCATAGGATTGTAATAGGGGGTCGAGCTGCTCACATTCCATTCTTGCTTCATAAACAGTACGAATATTAGATAACTTCGTAGAGCGAACGGAACAGAAGGATGTGAAGTCATGCTCACCTTTAAGGTATTCGAGCCCTGCTCTCATCTCTTCTGTATTAAGAGGTGTAGGATGATAAAACTCCAAGTGCCTTTTAAATAAATCGGGATGTTTTCCGCAACGAATCGTATACCTGTACGTTTTTTGAACAGCCGCTCTTCTTGAATGGAAGTTATCATCTACAAGCTTTGCTCCACTTACTAAAATATCTGCAGGCAATAGTGTATTCAAAGCCATACACCATCGCTCTACCGGTATTTTTGAAGCCGTTAAGTAGTTGATGACTTGACAGCGTGCATGTACTCCTGCATCAGTCCGGCCTGACGATGTTATTTTTATCGTTTCCCCAGTCAATGACAGAAGAGCTCGCTCCAAAACGTCCTGAATAGTATTCTGATTAGGTTGGGTTTGAAAACCGCAGTATGCTGTTCCGTCATAACTGACAGTCATGCAAATGTTTCTCACGGTCTACCTCCGTAATTCCATCACACTTGTTGCAGCTGATAAACCAACAAAGAAGTATCAGTTGACAACCTCAGGCTACAAAAAAAAGGGTTTCATCAGAATCAAGATGATCCCGTCCACCCTTCCTACCCTTTTATGCACGATCTACAAGCTCTAAATATACCATAGGCGCTGCATCGCCGCGACGAGGTCCAAGCTTCAAGATTCGAGTGTAACCACCTTGACGTTCTGCGTAACGAGGAGCTAGATCAGAGAACAATTTTTGGATTGCATCTTGATTCTCGTTTGCTGCTTCACGACGAACAAAGGAAGCAACTTGACGGCGAGCGTGAAGATCTCCACGTTTTGCCAGTGTGATTAATTTTTCTGCTATGGAGCGCAATTCCTTCGCCTTAGCTTCAGTCGTTTGGATGCGTTCGTGTATAAACAAGTCAGTTACCAAGTCGCGAAATAAAGCTTTACGCGCACTGGAATCACGACCTAATTTTTGGTATGCCATTTGTGCAACCTCCTTCTGCTTAATTAGAGACGATTAATCTTCCATTCTAAGGCCAAGACCAAGCTCTTCCAGCTTTTCTTGTACCTCTTCTAGAGATTTACGTCCAAGATTACGAACCTTCATCATGTCTTCTTCCGTTTTCGTAATCAGTTCCTGTACAGTGTTGATGCCAGCGCGCTTCAGGCAGTTGTAAGAACGGACAGAAAGATCAAGCTCTTCGATAGTCATCTCAAGCACTTTTTCTTTCTTGTCTTCTTCTTTCTCCACCATAATTTCAGCGTCTTTGGCTTCATCAGTTAAACCAACAAACAACATCAGATGCTCCGTTAAAATCTTGGCGCCCAAGCTTACAGCTTCTTCAGGTCGAATACTTCCATCGGTCCAGACTTCGAGGGTTAGTTTGTCATAGTTAGTTACTTGACCGACGCGAGTGTTTTCAACGCTGTAGTTGACGCGAGTAATCGGAGTGTAGATCGAATCAATCGGAATAACTCCGATTAATTGCTCTTCTTTTTTGTTTTTGTCAGCTTGTACGTATCCGCGACCACGATTAGCATGAATACGCATGTGAAGACGCGCGTCAGAGGATAATGTAGCGATATGCAAATCCGGATTAAGGATTTCTACATCGCTATCACCGCGAATGTCGCCAGCTACAACAGCACCCTCACCTTCAGCATCGATCTCCAACACTTTCTCTTCGTCGGAGTGAATCTTTAACGATAGCCCTTTAAGGTTAAGGATAATCTCCGTAACATCTTCCATAACGCCTGGAACAGTTGAGAACTCGTGCAAAACTCCATCGATCTGAACGGAGGTTACAGCAGCCCCCGGTAAAGAGGACAGCAAGATTCTGCGAAGCGAGTTCCCAAGTGTAGTTCCATAGCCTCTTTCCAATGGTTCAACAACAAATTTGCCATATGACCCATCTTCACTCAATGATACGGTTTCTATTTTCGGCTTTTCGATCTCGATCACTTATAACCCTCCTTCAAAACGTCGGTTTCCCTCTGGATAACTTAAGACGCATAAAACGTGCAGTATATCTATCCAAATAGTATTCACCAATATTGGATAATTATACCACTATTCGCAATCCTGAATTAGACACGACGACGTTTTGGAGGACGGCAACCGTTATGTGGAACAGGAGTCACGTCTTTAATCAGGTTTACTTCCAAACCTGCTGCTTGCAGAGAGCGGATAGCCGCTTCACGACCTGCACCAGGGCCTTTAACCATAACTTCTACTACCTTCATGCCATGCTCCATAGCTGCTTTCGCTGCAGACTCAGCTGCCATTTGAGCAGCAAAAGGAGTGCTTTTACGAGAGCCCTTAAAGCCCAGGTTTCCTGCACTAGCCCATGAGATTGCATTACCATGAGGATCTGTGATAGTTACAATCGTGTTGTTAAACGTAGAGCGGATATGAGCCACTCCAGTATCAATATTTTTCCGATCACGGCGTTTGGTACGAACAACTTTTTTAGGTTTAGCCATTTTAAGTGTTAACCTCCTTTACTATTTTTTCTTATTAGCTACTGTACGACGAGGACCTTTACGTGTACGAGCATTAGTTTTTGTACGTTGACCACGAACAGGTAAGCCGCGGCGGTGACGAACACCACGATAGCATCCGATTTCGATCAAACGTTTAATGTTCAATGCGATTTCACGACGAAGATCACCTTCAACCTTAACCGTTTTATCAATTGCGTCACGAAGTTTGCTTACTTCGTCTTCCGTCAAATCGCGAACGCGAGTAGATGAACTAACACCAGTGTTAGCCAGAATTTTTTGGGAAGTAGTTGTACCGATACCAAAAATGTAAGTCAACGCGATTACAACGCGCTTATCACGAGGTAAGTCTACACCAGCAATACGTGCCATTTATACGAGCACCTCCTTAACCTTGTTTTTGTTTATGCTTAGGGTTTTCGCAAATTACCATTACGTTACCTTTGCGGCGAATGACTTTGCATTTCTCGCAAATGGGTTTGACCGATGGTCTAACTTTCATTTTGATTACCTCCTGTGAGTTTTCGGAAGAAAACTTACTTCGTAAGGATTACAGAGCTTGCTTAGCAAGTTGGTTTCGAACAAAAATACCGATTTATTTAAAACGATAGGTTATACGGCCTCTGGTCAAATCATAAGGCGAAAGTTCCACCGTCACTTTGTCACCAGGCAAGATCCGAATAAAATGCATTCTGATTTTTCCGGATACATGAGCAAGTATCTTATGACCGTTCTCCAATTCAACCTTAAACATTGCATTAGGAAGAGGTTCAATCACTGTACCTTCAACTTCAATTACATCTTCTTTGGCCACAGTCATTCTCCTTTCTCTTGTGCTTCTGATTCCATTTGATCCACATACTTAAAGAGTGCGAACCTCAGTTTACCGTTAGTTACGCGACCGCTTTCGAACAAGCTATCCACTACTTCACTGCTAACCATTTGCAGCAGCTCGAGATGACTCAAATTTTTCTTCTTAGGATGGTCAAATTTCCGTTTGTCGCCGTCTGCAATCCATACGAAACGTTGGTCTTCGACGCTGATTATAACAGCGTACTTCCCGGAATCTTTACCACGAACAATCCTAACAATTTGTCCGAGCTGAGGTATGTTAACCGAATTCACTTTATCACCTACGATCCAGACTTAGTGAGTATTTCATACCCTTCTGGAGTAATAGCGATGGTATGCTCAAAATGTGCGCACAGTGTGCCATCCACTGTAACAACCGTCCAATTGTCCGCCAGTGTTTTAACGAATCTTTCACCGACGTTGACCATGGGTTCAATTGCTAATACCATACCAGGTTTCAGACGAGGTCCTCGTCCTGGTAAACCGTAATTCGGAATTTGTGGCTCCTCATGAAGCTCAGAGCCAATTCCATGCCCTACATATTCTCGAACAATTGAAAAACCTTCATCCTCAACGCATTTTTGAATCGCATGAGAGATAGTGAATAATCGTGCATCCGGTTTAGCTTCTGCCAGACCATCGTACAAGCTTTTTTCAGTTACCTCTAATAACTTCTTAGCCGTTTCCGAAATTTCACCTACACCATACGTCCAAGCAGAATCTCCATGATATCCTTTGTACTTAGCACCGATATCAAGACTGATGATGTCACCATCTTTAAGCTTACGTCCACTGGGGATGCCGTGAACCAATTCATCATTAACTGAAGCACAGATGCTGCCAGAAAAACCGTTATAGCCTTTAAAAGATGGGGTTGCACCCTGACTGCGAATAAAATCTTCTGCGATTTGATCCAACTCTTTGGTTGTAATATCGGGCCGAATCGATTTCTGTAATAAGCGATGCGTTTCGGCTACTATGCGTCCGGCTTCCCTCATTAAATCCAATTCAGCTGCTGATTTACAAATGATCATTACGCTTGCCCTCGCAATAGTGAACTGATTTGTGCAGTAACCGTATTTATTTCTTGCTCACCGTTAACCTCACGCAAGTTTCCTTTGTCACGATAATACGACAGCAAAGGTGCCGTCTTGTTCATGTACTCATCAAGACGAGTACCTACTTTTTCTTCGGTATCATCCGATCTTTGATACAGTTCACCTGAACACTTATCACATACATTTTCAGTTGCAGGGGGGTTAAACAAGATATGATACGTAGCTCCACATGCTCTACAGATCCTTCTTCCAGTCAATCGAGCTAATAATAGATTGCGATCAACACTCAGGTTAATCACATGATTTATGCTTTTACCCATAGCATGTAATATTTCATCAAGCGCTTCTGCTTGAGAAATCGTTCTTGGAAACCCGTCAAGCAGGAAACCAGGAGCACAGTCAGACTGTTGAAGTCTTTCTTTAACAATACCTATGGTAATTTCGTCTGGTACCAGTAAACCTTGATCCACATACTTCTTTGCTTCAAGTCCTAGTGGCGTTCCCTGTTTCATTGCCAAACGAAACGCATCACCCGTAGAAATATGCGGGATTTGAAATTCATTGACGATACTTTCCGCCTGTGTACCTTTACCTGCACCAGGAGGCCCCATAAAGATTACGTTCATAATGACTTCCTCCCCATCACATCAAGTGATGCTAACAGCACAATAGGTGCCGATAGTTGATAAATCACTACCAGAACCTATTCGCTATTTATTAATGAAGCCTTTGTAGTGACGTTTGATCAATTGGCTCTCGATTTGCTTCATCGTTTCCAAACCAACACCAATAACGATCAGCAGGGAAGTACCACCGATGCTTACCGAAGCCGGCAAGCTGGCTAATTTCCCTAATATCATAGGCAGGATGGAGATCAGAGAAAGAAAAATAGCACCGGACAAAGTAATGCGTGTCATTACTCTTGTTAAGTACACAGCAGTTGTTTTACCAGGACGAATCCCTGGAATATAACCGCCGTTTTTCTTCATTTGATCAGCCATTTGCTCAGGGTTAATTTGAACAAACGTGTAGAAGAAGGTAAAACCAATGATTAACAGCACATACAAAGTCATCCCGAGTGGATGTGTATAGTTGAGGTTAGTAATAATCCAGTCCGCTACGACATTACCTCTCCAAAAATTAGCTATGGTAGGAGGAAATACGAGTAACGATAGAGCAAAGATTACTGGAATTACGCCTGCAGCATTTACCTTTAACGGAATGTGTGTAGATTGACCACCATACATCTTACGGCCAACCACACGTTTTGCATACTGAACCGGAATTTTACGTACTCCTTGTTGAATAAAGATTACACCAGCAATAATTGCAATAATTACTACTGCAATAATCACCATTTTAATAATATTCAAGAAAAGCGCATCTCCAGCTTCAGCAAACTGTGTTTTGTAGATCTGCGAAATTCCAGTTGGAATTGCAGCCACAATCCCTGCGAAGATGATAATGGAAATACCATTTCCAATACCATTTTCAGTGATTTGTTCCCCTAACCACATCAGAAAAGCAGTACCAGCAGTAAGAACAATTGCAATTAAGGCATATGTTGTGAAGTTGGGACTCACAACCAATCCAGCGTAGATCTGATTAAAGCCGATCGCCAAACCAAACGCTTGGATAATACCTAACACAATTGTACCATACCGAGTAATTTGTGCTAATTTCTTCCTGCCAACTTCTCCTTCTTTGGCCCATTGAGCAAACCTTGGTATTACATCCATCGATAATAGCTGAACTATAATCGAAGCTGTAATATAAGGCATAATCCCCATCGCGAAGATGGAGAATTGAAACAATGCACCACCGGAGAAGGTGTTCAACAAGCCAAATACATCACTGGAATTGGCATGGTCCTGAGCTTTAAGAATAGCTGTGTTAATGTTAGGTACTGGAATGAAAGCACCAATTCTGTAGACGATTAATACCAACAAGGTAAAGAGGATTCTTTTCCTGAGATCGTCCACTTTCATAATATTGGATATGGTACGAAACATTAAATCACCTCGGTTTTACCGCCGGCAGCCTGAATTTTATCTACCGCAGATTGGGAGAACTTATTAGCTTTTACGTTCAATTGAACAGTAATCTCACCATTACCCAAGATTTTAATGCCGTCTCTTGCATTCTTAACGATACCGGACTCTTGAAGTACTTCTGGCGTTACTTCCGTGCCAGCAGCAAACTTATTAAGTTCAGTTAAATTCACGATTGCAAATTCCTTACGGAAATGATTAGTGAATCCACGCTTAGGCAAGCGACGGTATAGAGGATTTTGTCCTCCCTCAAAACCAGGACGTACACCACCGCCAGAACGAGCATTTTGCCCTTTATGACCGCGAGTTGATGTTTTACCCATACCACTACCGATTCCGCGTCCTACGCGTTTACGAGCTTTACGGGATCCAACTGCTGGAGTAAGTTCATGCAATTTCATCGTTTGCACCTCCTCTAATTCTTATTGATAAAAACTTATTTATGCTTCTACTTCTTTAACTTCTACTAAATGACTTACTTGATTAACCATACCGCGAATCGCTGCATTGTCTTGTTGTGTTACGATTTGGTTAATTTTACGCAATCCAAGAGAAGTTACAGTACGACGTTGTACTTCTGGACGACCGATAAGGCTGCGTTTGAGGGTAATTTGCAATTGTTTAGCCATGGTATCCCTCCTAACCTAACAGTTCTTCAACAGTTTTGCCACGCAGCTTTGCAACTTCTTCAGCACGCTTTAGACGTTGCAAGCCTTCTAGTGTAGCATTAACCATGTTGATGGAGTTAGAAGATCCTAGGGATTTTGTCAAAATGTCGCCTACGCCAGCAAGTTCTAATACTGCACGAACTGGGCCGCCGGCAATAACGCCAGTACCTTTGGAAGCTGGTTTCAAAAGAACGTTGCCTGCTCCAAATTTACCGATAACCAAGTGAGGGATGGTAGTGCCAACGATAGGTACATGAATCAGGTTTTTCTTAGCGTCTTCGATACCTTTACGAATTGCATCAGGTACCTCTCCAGCTTTACCGATTCCTGCGCCTACCCAGCCATTACCGTCGCCTACAACAACAAGTGCGCTGAAGCTGAAACGACGTCCGCCTTTTACTACTTTAGCAACGCGGTTAATGTTAACAACTTTTTCAGTTAACTCTAAAGTATTGGGATCAATACGCAAGTGACTTTACCTCCTTGTTAATTCTATTAAAATTCAAGACCTGCTTCACGAGCTGCATCAGCTAAAGCTTGCACACGTCCGTGATATAAGTACCCGCCGCGGTCAAAAACAACTTTTACAACACCAGTCGTTTTAGCACGCTCAGCAATCAAAGATCCGACCTTGCGAGCTGCGTCAATATTACCACCGTTACCGATACCGTCTTTCAACTCTTTATCTTGAGTTGAAGCGGAAGCGATTGTTACGCCCGACACATCATCAATCAATTGAGCGTACATGTGTTTGGATGAGCGGAAGATATTCAAGCGTGGACGTTCAGCCGTTCCTTGAATTTTCTTACGTACACGAAGATGTCTTTTTAGACGAGCTTTATTTTTATCGGCTTTTGTAATCATTCCGAGGTTCACTCCTTTCAACATGACTGAAACACTATCGCTCTAAGCGATTAGCTTACTTCTTCTTACCAGCTTTACCTTCTTTACGAAGAATACGCTCGCCTTCGTACTTAATACCTTTACCTTTATATGGTTCAGGCTCACGAACAGAACGAACCTTCGCTGCAGTAGCGCCGACCAATTCTTTATCGATACCTCTAACAATAATTTTGGTATTTGTAGGTACTTCGAACTCAATACCGTTCTCTGGCTCAATTTCAACCGGATGGGAGTAACCAACGTTCAAAACCAGCTTGTTGCCAGTTTTATTCGCACGGTAACCTACACCAACCAAATCAAGGTTTTTAACAAAGCCGTCTGTAACACCGCTAACCATGTTAGCAACAACACTTCTTGTTGTTCCATGAAGGGAACGATGTAGTTTATTATCAGAAGGACGTTCTACTAAAAGCTCAGTTTCAGTAATAACGATCTTCATGTCTTTGTGTAATTCGCGGGATAAAGTACCTTTAGGACCTTTAACCGTTACACGAGTGTTTTCCAAAGTGACATTAACGCCACCAGGGATTGTAATTGGCTTACGACCAATACGGGACATGGTATGCACCTCCGTTCATTTAAGTTCTGATTACCAAACGTAGCAGATAACTTCTCCGCCGGCTTTGGTTTGACGAGCTTCCTTATCTGTCATGACACCGTGGGAAGTGGAAATAATCGCAATCCCCAAACCGCCAAGTACACGAGGAACCTCTTGACTTTTTGTATAAACACGCAAGCCAGGCTTGCTGATTCTTTTAAGACCGGAGATAACACGCTCATTGTTAGGACCGTATTTCAAGAACAAACGGATAATCCCTTGCTTGTTATCTTCGATATATTCAGCGTCGCGGATGAAACCTTCTTTTTTCAAGATCTCAGCAATTTCTCTTTTGATCGTTGAAGCAGGAATTTCTACCGTCTCATGACGCACTACATTTGCATTACGAATGCGAGTAAGCATATCTGCAATTGGATCTGACATCACCATTTTTGTAAACCTCCTTCCCGAAACTTGGGTTTTACCAGCTTGCTTTTTTAACGCCAGGAATCTGGCCTTTGTATGCTAGTTCACGGAAACAAATTCTGCAAATCTTGAATTTCCGAAGAACTGAATGCGGACGACCGCAGCGTTCGCAGCGAGTGTAAGCCTGCACCTTAAATTTAGGAGGGCGCTGCTGCTTCACTATCATTGAAGTTTTTGCCACTTACTTTTACACCTCCGGGGCTTAACCGATCCGAATTACTTCGTAAACGGCATACCTAATTGAGTTAATAATTCACGGGACTCTTCGTCTGATTTAGCAGTTGTAACAATAACGATATCCATACCGCGTACTTTATCTACTTTATCGTACTCTACTTCCGGGAAAATCAATTGTTCTTTAAGACCCAAAGTGTAGTTCCCACGACCGTCAAATGCTTTGGAAGAAACGCCGCGGAAGTCACGAACACGTGGAAGAGCCACGTTGAACAATTTATCCAAGAAATGATACATACGCTCGCCGCGCAAAGTTACCTTTACGCCGATTGGCATATTCTCACGCAATTTAAAACCTGCGATTGATTTTTTTGCTTTTGTTACTACCGGTTTTTGACCCGAGATTAGCTGAAGATCTTGAACCGCCACATCCAGCACTTTGGAGTTGGAAACTGCTTCACCAACACCCATGTTGATAACGACTTTCTCAATCTTAGGCACCTGCATTACTGTACTATAGTTAAACTTTTGAATTAACGCAGGAGTAACCTCGTTCAGAAAACGATCCTTTAATCTTGCTGCCATGTTTCATGTACCTCCTTTCCTACCTTATACGATTAATCGATGACTTCACCGGATTTTCTAGCAATACGCACTTTTTTTCCGTTGTCCAAAACTTTGTAACCTACACGAGTAGGTTGGCCGCTCTTAGGATCAATCAGCATCACGTTGGATACGTGAATTGGTGCTTCTTGAGAAATGATACCACCTTGAGGATTAGCTTGTGATGGCTTAGTGTGCTTCTTGATCAAGTTCACACCTTCAACCAGCACGCGATTTTCACGAGGGTATGCTGCGATTATACGGCCTTTTTTGCCTTTATCTTTACCAGTAATCACAAACACAGTATCATCTTTTTTCACGTTCAATTTGTTATTATGAGACTCCAATTTCTTGGGTTGCTTTGGCATTGAGTTTCCACCTCCTGAGAACGTTCGTAGAACGTTAGCTTCGAAAGCTTACGTTTAGTTTTCGTTAGAAAGCTAATTTCGTAAGAATTATATATCATTCAGCTGCTTAGCAGCTTCTTATTAGATAACTTCTGGTGCAAGAGAAACGATTTTCATGAATTCTCTGTCGCGAAGTTCACGAGCAACTGGTCCGAAGATACGAGTTCCACGAGGACTCTTATCGTCTTTTACGATTACAGCCGCATTTTCATCAAAGCTAATGTAAGAACCATCTTTACGACGAGCTCCACGTTTAGTGCGAACGATAACCGCCTTAACTACATCACCTTTTTTGACAACGCCGCCTGGTGTTGCTTCTTTCACGGAACAAATGATTAAATCACCGATGTGACCCACACGACGACCAGTACCACCCAACACACGAATACACATAAGTTGTTTGGCGCCTGAGTTATCAGCCACATTTAAACGAGATAGAGGTTGAATCATTGTTTAAACCCTCCTTCCGGAATTGATGCATCAATGCATATCTTAAACGATTACGGCTTTTTCTACTACTTCGATCAATCTCCAACGTTTGTCTTTGGAAATCGGACGAGTTTCCATAACTTTAACAACATCACCGATTTTAGCTTCGTTGTTTTCATCATGTGCTTTAAATTTCTTAGTATATTTGATTCTCTTGTGATAAAGATCGTGTTTCTTGTATGTTTCAACAGCGATAACAATGGTTTTGTCCATTTTGTCGCTCACGACTTTGCCAACTTGAGTTTTACGATCATTACGTTCACTCATTGGAAAATCCTCCTCTCTCATTCATTAACTAATGATTCCCAGTTCTCTTTCACGCAAAACAGTCTTTGCACGAGCAATCTCTTTGCGGACTTCTCGAATCTGGACTGGATTATCCAGTTGACCGGTAGCTAGTTGAAAACGGAGGCTAAAGAGTTGTTCCTTAAACCCAGAAATCTTTTGTTCAATCTCAGCAGTGGTTAAGTTACGAAATTCACTAGCTTTCATTTGCTTCACCACCTACATCTTCTCTTTTAACAAACTTAGTTTTGATTGGCAGCTTGTGAGAAGCAAGACGCATTGCTTCGCGAGCAATCTCTTCGCTAACACCAGCCAATTCAAACATTACTTTACCTGGTTTTACAACAGCAACCCATTTTTCCACGTTACCTTTACCGCTACCCATACGCACTTCAAGCGGTTTTTGTGTAACTGGTTTAGCTGGGAAAATTTTAATCCATACTTTACCGCCACGTTTGATATAACGAGTCATAGCAATACGAGCAGCTTCGATTTGACGGTTGGTAACCCATGCAGGCTCCATAGCTTGCAAACCGAATTCACCGAAATGTACTTCCGCTCCGCCTTTAGCTTGGCCGCGCATTTTGCCACGGTGCTCTTTACGGTGTTTTACACGTTTAGGAACTAACATAATTAGTTGCCTCCTTCCGTAACAGCCTTTTTCTTAGCCGTTGGAAGAACTTCGCCGCGATAGATCCACACTTTTACGCCGATACGGCCGTAGGTAGTAGCTGCTTCAGCTGTACCATAGTCAATATCTGCACGAAGTGTATGAAGAGGTACTGTACCTTCACTGTAGCCTTCTTGTCTAGCGATTTCAGCTCCGCCTAAACGACCGCTAACTGATGTTTTGATACCTTTTGCTCCGGATCTCATTGTTCTTTGAATAGCTTGTTTCATTGCACGACGGAACGATACACGACGCTCCAATTGTTGAGCAATGCTTTCAGCAACAAGAATCGCGTCAAGCTCAGGGTTTTTGATTTCAGAGATATTGATGTGAATTTTCTTACCGTTAGACAGGTTTGCGATATAAGTACGGATCACTTCAATCTCAGAACCGCCCTTACCGATAACCATACCAGGCTTCGCCGTATGAATAGTAACATTTACACGGTTAGCTGCACGTTCGATATCAATATGAGAAAGAGCTGAATCTTTCAGCTTTTGCTTTAAGTATTCACGAATTTTGACATCTTCCATAAGCAAGTCGCCAAAATCTTTACCTGCGAACCATTTGGATTCCCAATCGCGAATAATCCCAATTCTAAGTCCTACCGGGTTTACTTTCTGACCCACACGTTATCCCTCCTTATTTTTCAGATACCACTACTGTAATGTGGCTGGTACGTTTATTGATACGACTCGCACGTCCCATAGCGCGAGGACGGAATCTTTTCATTGTCGGCCCCTGATTAACAAATGCCTGAGAAATAACCAAGCTGTTAGGGTCCATGGAATAGTTGTGCTCTGCATTTGCAATTGCAGAATTCAAAACCTTCTCAACGATTGGAGATGCTGATCTAGGCGTATGACGCAAGATTGCAATTGCCTCTCCAACTTGCTTACCGCGGATCAAGTCGATCACCAATTGCGCCTTACGAGGTGCAATTCGAACGAATCTTGCAATGGATTTTGCTTGTTGCATGGAAGTACCTCCTTTCATTTACAACTTAATTCGTGAAAACTTAGCGTTTGCTTGTTTTCTTGTCGTCACCATGACCTTTGTAAGTACGAGTTGGAGCAAACTCACCTAGTTTATGTCCAACCATATCTTCCGTTACGTAAACCGGCACGTGCTTTTTACCATCATATACCGCAAAAGTATGACCGATAAATTGCGGGAAAATAGTAGAGCGACGCGACCAAGTTTTGATCACTGATTTCTTAGTAGTACTGTCACCAACCGCAGCAACTTTCTTCAAAAGATAGTCGTCTACGAAAGGACCTTTTTTCAAACTACGACCCATGTTTCGTTCCTCCCTTCTTCAACCGTTCCGAGAAATGAATTACTTCGTACGACGACGTACGATATATTTATCAGAAGCTTTACCTTTTTTACGAGTTTTATAACCAAGAGTTGGTTTACCCCAAGGAGACATAGGAGATTTACGACCGATAGGAGCACGGCCTTCACCACCACCGTGTGGGTGATCATTCGGGTTCATTACTACGCCGCGGACTTCAGGTCTTTGACCCAACCAGCGAGAACGTCCTGCTTTACCGATTTTAACCAATTCATAATCTTCGTTACCAACGGAACCGATTGTCGCGCGGCAAACTTTCAAGATCTTTCTAACCTCACCAGAGGAAAGACGAATGGTAACATAACGGTCTTCCTTACCCAACAATTGAGCTTCTGTACCGGCTGCGCGTACCAATTGGCCGCCTTTGCCTGGCTTCAACTCAATGTTATGAATCACAGTACCTACTGGAATATTCTCAAGCGGCAATGCATTACCGATTTTGATATCTGATCCAGGACCTGATTCAATTTTATCAGCAACTTTCAAGCCTTTTGGAGCGATGATATAACGTTTCTCTCCATCAGCATAATGAATCAAAGCGATGTTAGCGGAACGGTTAGGATCATACTCAATTGTAGCAACGCTACCTGGTATTCCATCTTTATTCCGTTTAAAATCGATAATCCGGTATTTACGCTTATGTCCTCCACCTTGGTGACGAACCGTAATTTTACCTTGATTGTTACGACCCGCTTTTTTGAACAACGGAGCAAGCAATGATTTCTCCGGTGTAGCTGTCGTAATTTCTTCAAACGTTGAAACCGACATAGCACGTCTTGCTGGTGATGTTGGTTTATATTTTTTGATTGGCACTAGGATTCCCTCCTTACTTCAAAAAGTTAGATTACACAGTTTCAAAAAATTCTAGTTCTTTGCTGTCTGCGCTCAAGGAAACAATCGCTTTCTTCCATTCCGATGTGTATCCCGAGTGACGGCCGTAACGCTTAGGTTTTGCTGGCATTCTCATTGTGTTAACATTAGTAACTTTCACTTTGAAAATTTGCTCGATTGCTTGCTTAATTTCCGTTTTGTTCGAACGGAGTTCCACTTCAAAGACATATTTCTTCTCGGTCATCATGTCACTAGTACGTTCCGTGATCACTGGACGTTTGATAATGTCGCGAGGGTTCTTCATTACGCAAACACCTCCTCTACCTTCTGTACCGCGTCCTTAGTAATAATCAGCTTGTCGTAAACCATAACATCCAATACGTTAATTCCTTCAGCTACTACGAACTTAACTCCAGGAATATTACGTGCGGATAATGCTACGTTTTCTTCATAACCAGCTGTTACAACCAAAGCCTTACGGTCAACTTTCAAATTGCTAAGAATCGCTGCAAACTCTTTCGTCTTCGGTTGATTCAATTGCAATTGATCCAACACGATGATTTCGTTGCTAATTACCTTGGAAGATAATGCAGACTTAATCGCTAGACGACGAACTTTTTTAGGAAGCTTGTAAGAATAGCTTCTTGGTGTCGGTCCGAATACAACACCGCCGCCTTTCCATTGAGGAGCACGGATACTACCTTGACGAGCACGGCCAGTACCTTTTTGTTTCCAAGGCTTACGACCACCGCCGCGAACTTCTGAACGACCTTTTACTTTATGGTTTCCAAGACGTAAGGAAGCGCGCTGCATCAATACGGCTTCATTCAATACATGCGAATGCGGCTCGATACCGAATACGGAATCAGCTAATTCAACTTCTCCTACCTGGGAGCCACTAACATTATAAACTGCTACTTTTGGCATTTGAAAATCCTCCTTTCCTGTTTTACTTTACTGTTGATTTAACGCTAACGTAGCTATTTTTAGGTCCAGGAATGGAACCTTTAATTAGAAGAACATTACGTTCCAAATCAACTTTAACCACTTCTAGACGTTGAATGGTAACTGTTTCATTACCCATATGTCCTGGAAGCTTTTTACCTTTAGGAACGCGGTTCGCTTGGATAGAACCCATGGAACCTGGACCACGATGATAACGAGAACCGTGAGCCATCGGACCTGTAGATTGGTTATGTCTTTTGATAACGCCTTGGAACCCTTTACCTTTGGAAGTGCCTGTTACATCAACGAATTCACCTTCTGCGAATAAGTCAGCTTTGATTTCTTGGCCAACTTCGTATTCAGAAATCTGAATACCGCGGAATTCTTTAATGTAGCGCTTAGGTGTTGCGCCTGCTTTCTTCGCATGGCCCAACTCAGGTTTGATGGCATTTTTTTCTTTCTTATCTTCAAAACCGATTTGGATTGCTTCGTAACCATCATTCTCAGCATCCTTCTTCTGTAGAACAGTACAAGGTCCTGCTTGAATTACCGTTACCGGAATTACCAATCCTTCTGGAGTAAACACTTGAGTCATTCCAAGTTTTTTTCCTAAGATACCTTTAGTCATCGTTGACACCTCTTTTCTTCTCATACGTTCATATATTTATACACATGTGAATTACAATTTAATTTCGATATCCACACCGGATGGCAGATCCAAACGCATCAACGCATCAACAGTTTGTGGTGTTGGATTTACAATATCGATCAAACGCTTATGTGTGCGCATTTCGAATTGCTCGCGTGAATCCTTGTATTTGTGAACCGCACGCAAAATCGTAATGATTTGCTTTTCCGTAGGCAGCGGTATCGGACCCGATACACCTGCACCGGAACGTTTTGCTGTTTCCACGATCTTCTCAGCTGATTGATCCAAAATTCTGTGATCATAAGCCTTCAAACGAATACGAATTTTTTGCTTAGCCATAGTATTCCCTCCTTCTATCGCCCAATTTAGTATCGGACATACTCCGTGAAAATCTCCTGACTCGACTCCTATGGCAAAGGGGCCGGGTGTGTCAGCAACCTCTCACATCATCGCAACGTCACAGACCAACGTTCACTATAATATCAAAAATATAAACAAAAAGCAAGGAAATAATAATGAATATGCCTAAAAAAAATAAATCCCCTCATCTTGGTGAAGATGAAGGGATTTATAGGCCTAAAATTACTTGCTGATTGTTGCTACCGCGCCCGCACCAACAGTACGTCCGCCTTCACGAATCGCGAAGCGAGTTCCTTCTTCGATAGCGATTGGAGCAATTAGTTCAACAGTAACTGTGATGTTATCACCAGGCATAACCATTTCTGTACCTTCTGGAAGGGTGATGATACCCGTTACGTCAGTTGTACGGAAATAGAATTGTGGACGGTAGCCTGTGAAGAAAGGCTTATGACGGCCACCCTCTTCTTTAGTAAGAACGTAGATTTGTGCAGAGAAAGCAGTGTGTGCTTTAACTGAACCCGGCTTAGCCAAAACTTGGCCACGCTCGATATCTTTACGGTCAACACCACGAAGCAATGCGCCAATGTTGTCGCCCGCTTGTGCGGAATCCAACAATTTACGGAACATCTCAACGCCTGTTACTACGCATTTACGAGTTTCTTCTTGAAGACCAAGAATTTCAACTTCTTCTTGAACTTTAACTGTACCACGCTCAACACGACCCGTAGCAACAGTACCACGACCTGTGATGGAGAATACATCCTCAACAGGCATCAAGAAAGGCTTATCTGTTTGACGCTCAGGAGTTGGAATGTATGTGTCAACTTGCTCAAACAACTCAACGATTTTGTCAGCCCAAGGACCATCTGGGTTTTGAAGAGCTTCACGAGCTGCTCCACGGATGATTGGAGTATCATCACCTGGGAATTCATATTCGTTAAGAAGATCGCGAACTTCCATTTCAACCAATTCAAGAAGCTCTTCGTCTTCTACCATGTCGCATTTGTTCAAGAATACAACGATGTAAGGTACGCCTACTTGGCGGGACAACAGGATGTGCTCACGAGTTTGCGGCATAGGGCCGTCAGCTGCGGATACAACCAGGATAGCTCCGTCCATTTGTGCAGCACCAGTGATCATGTTTTTAACATAGTCAGCATGGCCTGGGCAGTCTACGTGTGCGTAGTGACGGTTAGGAGTTTCATATTCAACGTGAGCTGTGGAGATAGTGATACCGCGCTCGCGCTCTTCTGGTGCTTTGTCGATTTGATCAAAAGCAACCGCTGCTCCACCGTATCTTTTGGACAATACAGTTGTGATAGCAGCCGTAAGAGTTGTTTTACCATGGTCAACGTGACCGATAGTACCGATATTCACGTGCGGTTTATTACGTTCAAATTTAGCTTTTGCCATGATTAGATTGCCTCCTTATTATAATAGACGTTTTATTATTTATGCGCCTTTGTGTTTTGCAATAATTTCTTCTGCAATTGACTTAGGCACTTCTTCATAGTGAGAAATTTCCATGGAGTAAACTCCGCGGCCTTGTGTACGGGAACGCAATGTAGTGGAGTAACCGAACATCTCAGACAAAGGCACCTTAGCACGGATGATTTGTGCGCCAAAGCGCGCATCCATACCTTCGATACGTCCACGACGGGAGTTAAGGTCACCCATAACATCGCCCATGTACTCTTCAGGAACAGTTACTTCTACCTTCATGATTGGCTCAAGCAAAACAGGAGCACATTTCTCTACTGCTGCTTTCAACGCCATCGATCCAGCAATTTTAAATGCCATCTCATTGGAGTCAACATCATGGTAAGAACCGTCAACAACGGTAGCTTTGATATCAACCATCGGGAAGCCGGCAATAACGCCGTTTTTCATGGATTCTTCGATACCGGCCTGAATTGGCGCGATATATTCTCTCGGAATCGAACCCCCAACTACTTTGCTCTCGAACAAGAATCCTGCACCGGCTTCTTGTGGAGAGAAAATAACCCAACAATGTCCATACTGTCCACGACCACCGGACTGACGTACGAATTTACCTTCAACTCTTGCCTCTTGACGGAATGTTTCGCGATAAGCAACCTGTGGTTTACCCACATTGGTTTCTACTTTAAACTCACGCAACATACGGTCAACGAGAATCTCAAGGTGAAGCTCACCCATACCAGCGATGATAGTTTGGCCTGTTTCTTCGTCGGTGTGAGCACGGAAAGTTGGATCCTCTTCAGCCAATTTGGACAATGCAATGCCCATTTTGTCTTGGTCGGCTTTCGTTTTCGGCTCAACAGCCAATTGAATAACTGGTTCAGGGAAGTTCATGGATTCCAAGATTACTTGGTTTTTCTCATCACAGAGAGTGTCTCCAGTTGTTGTATCTTTAAGACCAACAGCTGCAGCGATATCTCCGGAATAAACGATACTGATTTCTTGACGACTGTTGGCATGCATCTGAAGGATACGGCCAACGCGCTCGCGCTTGCCTTTTGTGGAGTTGATTACGTATGAACCAGCATTCAACACACCGGAGTATACGCGGAAGAACGTCAACTTACCAACGAAAGGATCCGTCATGATCTTGAAAGCAAGAGCAGAGAACGGTTGATCATCAGCAGATTTACGAATTACTTCCGTACCATCATCCAATGTACCTTTAATATCTGGAACATCGGTTGGAGCCGGCAAATAATCGACAACAGCATCGATCATCAATGGAACGCCTTTGTTTCTATAAGAAGAACCACACACAACAGGGAAGATTTTAACTTGGCAAGTACCTACACGAAGAGCAGCTTTAATCTCATCGACAGAAAGTTCTTCACCTTCAAGGTACTTCATAGTAAGTTCTTCATCAAGTTCAGCTACTTTTTCAATTAGCTCAAGACGAAGCTCATCCGCTTTTGCTTTGTACTCTTCAGGAATCTCGACTTTATCTACTTCTTTACCCAAATCATCTTTGAAGATGTAGGCAACTTGTTCGATTAAGTCAATAATACCAATGAAATCATTCTCAGCACCGATTGGCAATTGAATAGCAACCGCGTTAGCACCTAGCTTTTCGCGCATTTGCTCAATAACTGCCAAGAAGTCAGCACCGATGATGTCCATTTTATTAACATAAGCAATACGAGGAACGCTGTATTTGTCAGCTTGTCTCCAAACTGTTTCGGACTGTGGCTCAACGCCTTCTTTAGCGCTGAAAACACCAACAGCTCCGTCCAACACGCGAAGAGAACGTTCCACTTCAACCGTGAAGTCTACGTGTCCCGGGGTATCGATAATATTGATGCGTTTACCCTTCCAGTGAGTAGTTGTTGCAGCGGAAGTGATGGTTATTCCGCGCTCTTGCTCTTGTTCCATCCAGTCCATCGTTGCTGCACCTTCGTGCACTTCACCGATTTTATGGGTGATACCTGTGTAGAACAAGATCCGCTCAGTGGTTGTAGTTTTGCCCGCATCAATATGCGCCATAATCCCGATATTACGCGTATTGTCCAAGGAGTACTCTCTAGCCATCAGGATGTCTCCTTCCAATTAATCAGGAATTTTAATTCTACCAACGATAATGTGCGAATGCTTTGTTAGCTTCCGCCATTTTATGTGTGTCTTCACGTTTCTTAACGGAAGAACCTGTGTTGTTGCTGGCATCAATAATTTCTTGAGCCAATCTTTCTTCCATTGTTTTCTCACCGCGAAGGCGAGAGTAGTTCACCAACCAACGAAGACCCAGAGTCGTACGACGATCTGGTCTTACTTCGATAGGCACCTGGTAGTTGGCACCACCAACACGGCGTGCTTTAACTTCTAGTACAGGCATAATGTTTTTGATAGCTGCTTCAAACACTTCCATCGGCTCTTTACCTGTACGTTCTTGGATCATGTTAAAAGCGTTGTATAGAATGGTCTGAGCGACCCCTCTTTTGCCATCTAGCATAATGCGGTTGATTAAACGAGTTACCAGTTTGCTATTATAAATAGGATCTGGCAATACGTCTCTGCGAGTAACTGGACCTTTACGAGGCATAGTTATCCCCCTTTCTGAAAAAGTTCATTCGTTGCTAATTTTTTATTACTTTTTCGCTGCTTTTGGACGCTTCGCACCATATTTGGAACGAGCTTGTTTACGGTTGTTAACACCGGAAGTATCCAATGCACCGCGCACGATGTGATAACGTACCCCTGGAAGATCTTTAATTCTTCCTCCACGGATCAATACAACACTGTGCTCTTGCAAGTTGTGTCCGATACCTGGGATGTACGCAGTTACCTCAACACGATTTGTAAGACGAACACGAGCATATTTACGAAGAGCGGAGTTCGGCTTCTTTGGTGTCATAGTACCTACACGAGTACATACACCACGCTTTTGAGGAGCGCTGATATTGGTTGATTCTCTTTTCAGAGCGTTAAAACCTTTTTGAAGAGCCGGAGACTTCGACTTTTCCACCTTTGCTTGACGTCCTTTACGAACGAGCTGGTTAATTGTTGGCATTTCGCCACCTCCTTCCGAAATTGATCATTCATTTCAAGCCCACAGATCCAGGCGAATCGTAAATGAACAAAGGAAAAGTTTCTACCAGCACCACTTTGCAGTTTTGCGGCAAAAACGCATTTGCATTATTCATTTACTACAGCTGCTACAGCAGCTCCAACTTCAATACCACACGCCTTACCTAACAACTTCATAGAGTCAACGTATGTTACTTTAACCTCCAGTTTCTTGCAAAGGTTAACTATTTTTATCGTTATTCGCGGATCTGCATCTTTAGCAACAAAAACTTCTGAAGCCTTGCCCAATTCTACCATTTTTGCAACTTGCTTTGTGCCTGTACTTATGTTCGCAGCCTGTTTTACTTTTTCATAAGACATGTAAAAACATCCTCCAAAGGACAGGAGACTATTGATAAATTGGCACACTTCGATATATTAGCACTATGAAAGCACCATTGTCAAGAAAAACACTTGCCTTCATAAAGAATTCACATTGAGCTCCTCATGAAGGCAACCATTATGCTTTTCTTGTAGATCGTTATTCTACTGGAACTGGTTCCATATCTAAGGAATCCTCAACGATTCCCACTTCATTCGGGTTGGTTATACGAATGTTGCGGTATCTCGGCATTCCTGTTCCTGCTGGAATCAGCTTACCGATGATAACATTCTCTTTCAATCCAAGAAGCTGATCGACCTTGCCTTTAATCGCTGCATCAGTCAATACTCTTGTCGTTTCTTGGAAGGAAGCCGCGGACAAGAAGGAATCCGTTTCAAGTGATGCTTTTGTGATACCCAACAACACAGGTTTCGCAACAGCAGGCTCTTGATCCGAGAATAAAGCTACTTTGTTAGCATCTTCATACTCGTGGATATCCACAAATGCACCTGGCAATAGAGTAGTGTTACCTGCATCAACGATACGTATTTTACGAAGCATCTGACGAATCATTACTTCGATATGCTTATCGTTAATTTCTACCCCTTGGTTACGGTATACGCGTTGTACTTCCTGCAAAATGTAGTTCTGTACGCCGCGAATCCCTTTGATACGAAGCATTTCCTTAGGATCAATTGAACCTTCTGTAAGCTCATCGCCTGCTTCAACTTGTTGATTGAGCGATACGCGAACACGAGAGCCGTAAGGAACCGCATAAACTTTGGATTCCGCTTCACCCAAAACCTCAATTTCCCGACGGTCTTTGGCTTCACGAATATCTTTAACAATACCATCCAGCTCAGAGATAATGGCTTGCCCTTTAGGATTACGCGCTTCGAACAACTCTTGAATACGCGGCAAACCTTGGGTAATATCGTCTCCTGCTACACCACCGGTATGGAACGTACGCATCGTCAACTGAGTTCCCGGTTCTCCGATCGATTGTGCAGCTATAATACCAACTGCTTCCCCGATTTCAACATGCTGTCCGGTTGCCAAGTTACGACCGTAACATTTTTTACATACACCATGGCTGGAACGGCAGCTTAATACCGAACGGATTTGCAGCTTTTCAATACCGGCTTCAATGATTTTATCAGCAATTCCTGCTTCAATTAATTCATTGCGACCAATGATTTCTTCGCCGTTCTTTGGATTACGAATCGTTTCAAAAGCATATCTGCCTTCGATACGGTCATACAGATCCTCAATAACCTCTTTACCGTCTTGAATTCTGCTTACAGTAAAGCCTTTATCGGTTCCGCAATCCTCATCACGTACGATAACATCTTGAGCTACGTCAACCAGACGTCGAGTCAGGTAACCTGAATCCGCTGTACGAAGGGCTGTATCCGCCAAACCTTTCCGCGCTCCGTGGGTAGAGATAAAGTACTCCAATACCGTCAGACCTTCACGGAAATTCGATTTGATAGGCAACTCGATAATTTTACCGGATGGGTTAGCCATCAGACCCCGCATACCACCAAGCTGTGTAATTTGTGACTTATTACCACGCGCTTTGGATTCAACCATCATGTTAATGGAGTTATATTTGTCGAGTGACTTCATCAGAATATCTGTGAGTTCATCCTTCGCTTTACTCCAGATCGCAATGACACGGTCATAACGCTCTTCGTCCGTGATCAAGCCGCGGCGGTACTGATTAGTTACTACACTTACTTTATCATCGGATTCTTTAAGAATGGCTACCTTTTCAGGCGGTACGTTTACATCCGAAACTGCGATGGTGATACCAGCTTTTGTCGAATAAGTAAAACCAAGCTCCTTAATACGGTCCAAAATAATAGATGTAAGTGTTGTATGGTATTTACGGAAACACTCGGCGATAATCGAACCCAGATATTCCTTACCTACAGCTTTAGCCTCAGGCAGATCCAACATGATTTGGCGAATATTCGCGCCTTTATCGAACACAAAATATTGATCAGAAGCACCTGCCAACAAATTAGCCTTGGTCGGCTCATTGATGTAAGGGAAATCCTCTGGGTATATTTCGTTGAAAATGACTTTACCAATGGTTGTAATAAGCATAGCTTCTTGCTGTTGAGGCGTGAAGCTTGTTTTGTTCAACGCTTTGGCAGGAATAGCTATACGAGCATGCAAGGATGCAGCACCGCGCTGGTATAAGGATACCGCTTCATGCACAGTACGAACAATCGTTAAAGCTCCATTAGCTTCTTTATTATCGGTAGTTAAGTAGAAACTACCCAAGATCATATCCTGTGAAGGTGTAACAACCGGCTTACCGTCTTTTGGATTCAAAATGTTACCGGATGCCAACATCAGCACGCGAGCTTCCGCTTGTGCTTCTGAGGACAATGGAACGTGAACCGCCATTTGGTCACCGTCAAAATCGGCATTATATGCCGTACATACCAATGGATGAAGCTTGATAGCGCGGCCTTCAACCAGGATAGGCTCAAACGCCTGAATACCCAATCTATGCAGCGTAGGTGCACGGTTCAGCAGAACCGGATGCTCCTTAATTACTTCTTCCAATACATCCCAAACCTCAGGACTGACACGTTCAACTTTGCGTTTAGCGCTTTTGATATTATGAGCAAGGCCTTTATTAACCAGCTCTTTCATAACAAATGGTTTGAACAGCTCAAGTGCCATTTCCTTCGGAAGACCACATTGGTACATTTTCAAACTAGGTCCTACTACGATAACCGAACGACCGGAATAGTCGACACGTTTACCTAGCAAGTTTTGACGGAAACGACCTTGCTTACCTTTAAGCATATGGCTAAGCGATTTTAAAGGCCGATTACCCGGACCTGTTACAGGACGACCACGACGGCCGTTATCGATCAAAGCATCAACCGCTTCCTGCAGCATCCGTTTCTCATTTTGAACAATGATATCGGGTGCACCCAAGTCCAACAGTCTTTTCAGACGGTTATTCCGGTTGATTACTCGACGGTAAAGGTCATTCAAGTCAGAAGTCGCGAAACGACCTCCATCCAATTGAACCATCGGACGAAGCTCTGGCGGGATGACCGGAAGTACATCCAGAACCATCCAACCAGGCATATTTTTTGAGTTACGGAATGCTTCCATTACCTCCAACCGCTTGATAGCACGATTACGGCGCTGTCCTTGAGCGGTCTTCAGTTCTTCCTTAAGCATTTCCACTTCTCTTTCGATCTCGATATCCTGAAGCAGCTTCTTCACAGCCTCAGCGCCCATGCCAGCTTGGAAGGCATAGCCGTATTTCTCACGATAGCTGCGATATTCCTTTTCGGACAACAGCTGCTTCTTCTCAAGCGGTGTATCTCCTGGATCCGTAACTACATAAGAAGCGAAGTAGATAATCTCTTCGAGTGAACGAGGAGACATATCCAATGCCAAGCCCATACGGCTAGGAATTCCTTTGAAGTACCAAATATGAGAAACGGGTGCAGCCAGTTCAATATGACCCATGCGTTCGCGGCGAACCTTTTGACGGGTTACCTCAACACCGCAACGGTCGCAAACTACGCCTTTATAACGGACACGCTTATACTTACCGCAATGACATTCCCAGTCCTTTGTTGGACCAAAAATCTTTTCGCAAAACAGACCTTCCTTTTCAGGTTTCAAGGTTCTGTAGTTAATTGTTTCCGGCTTTTTAACTTCCCCGCGGGACCACGAACGTATCTTTTCTGGAGAAGCTAATCCAATTTTCATAAATTCGAAGTTGTTAACGTCCATCAAGGAGCAACCCTCCTTAAGAAGAATGTACTATATGATAAGAAAACCTCTTATCGGGGGCAGAGCCTAGCTAACTTTACGTTATTCTACACCTAACTCCGTGCCTTCGAGATTGAGATTCAGCTTGTCGCTTGTTACCTCATCCTCGTCGTCTGTTTCCTTCATCTCGATCTCTTGCTCGTCTCCAGACAGTATCTTAACGTCCATACCTAAGCTTTGAAGTTCTTTTATCAAAACTTTAAAGGATTCCGGAACACCAGGCTCTGGAACATTCTCCCCTTTGACAATGGATTCGTACGTTTTAACACGTCCCACCACATCATCGGACTTAACCGTCAATATTTCTTGAAGTGTATATGCGGCCCCATAGGCCTCCAACGCCCAAACTTCCATCTCACCGAAACGCTGTCCACCGAACTGAGCTTTACCACCCAGCGGCTGCTGTGTAACGAGTGAGTAAGGACCTGTGGAACGTGCATGGATCTTATCGTCAACCATGTGCGCCAGTTTAATCATATACATGACGCCAACGGTAACTTCACGCTCAAACGGTTCACCCGTACGACCGTCATACAGCAATGTCTTACCATTGCGCTGCATACCGGCTTCTTCCATTGCATCAAACACGTCATACTCGCGAGCGCCGTCAAATACTGGCGTTGCGGTATGAATACCGAGGTATTTAGCAGCCATACCCAAGTGAACTTCCAGCACCTGTCCAATGTTCATCCGGGAAGGAACGCCCAGCGGGTTCAAAACAACCTGTACCGGAGTACCATCAGGCAAGAACGGCATGTCCTCCTCAGGTAAAATGCGCGCGATAACCCCTTTATTACCGTGGCGGCCGGCCATTTTGTCCCCTTCGGAGATTTTCCGTTTTTGCGCAATGTAGACACGCACCAACTGATTAACACCTGGAGGAAGCTCATCACCGTTCTCACGTGTGAACACCTTAACATCAACGACAATACCGTCGGTACCATGCGGTACGCGAAGCGATGTATCACGTACTTCACGAGCTTTTTCACCAAAAATAGCGTGCAGCAAACGTTCTTCAGCCGTAAGCTCGGTAACCCCTTTAGGTGTTACTTTACCGACCAAGATATCTCCTGCGCCGATCTCCGCACCAACACGAATAATACCGCGCTCGTCCAAATTCTTCAGCGCATCTTCACCGACGTTCGGGATATCACGCGTGATTTCTTCGGGACCCAATTTGGTATCTCTGGCTTCTGATTCGTATTCCTCGATGTGAATCGAAGTGTATACATCCTCTTTAACCAGCTTCTCGCTCAGCAAGATCGCATCCTCATAGTTGTAACCTTCCCAAGTCATGAAGGCAACGACTACGTTGCGTCCAAGCGCCAATTCACCCATTTCCGTGGATGGACCGTCAGCTAGAATATCGCCTGCGCGAACTTGTTCGCCTTTATGACAAATTGGACGTTGATTAATACAAGTACCTTGGTTGGAACGCATAAACTTATGAAGTTTGTGCTTGATCAAATCTCCATTTACCAGCTTGCCATCCACTATCGCTTGACGACGAACCCAGATCTCATTAGCCGACACTCTTTCGACAACTCCATCAACCTTGGAAACGATACACACACCGGAATCCTTAGCCGACTTATGCTCCATACCTGTACCAACGAGAGGTGACTTAGGAATAAGCAAAGGTACGGCTTGACGCTGCATGTTTGAACCCATCAACGCACGGTTGGAGTCATCATTTTCAAGGAACGGAATCAACGCTGTAGCTACTGAAACAACCTGTTTAGGAGATACGTCCATGTAGTCGACACGTTCTTTGGGAAGAATCAAGTTATCGTCCTTGAATCTAACGATAGCCGTGTCATTTGCAAGATGACCTTCTTCCGTTAATTTCGTGTTCGCTTGTGCTACAACATAGTTATCTTCTTCATCCGCTGTTAGATAAGCGATTTGTTCGGTAACAATGCCTGTCTTCGGATCAACCCAACGGTACGGAGCCTCAATGAAGCCATATTCGTTGATTCTTGCAAAAGTAGACAAGGAGTTGATCAAACCAATGTTCGGACCCTCTGGAGTCTCGATAGGACACATACGGCCATAGTGGGAGTGATGCACGTCACGAACCTCAAAGCCCGCGCGTTCCCTGGTTAAACCGCCGGGTCCCAACGCTGATAAGCGGCGCTTATGCGTAAGTTCTGCCAACGGATTCGTTTGGTCCATAAATTGAGACAACTGAGAGCTTCCGAAAAACTCTTTAATCGATGCAATTACCGGTCTAATATTAATTAACGCTTGAGGCGTAATAACATTTGCATCTTGAATTGACATCCGCTCACGGACCACACGTTCCATACGAGACAAACCGATACGGAACTGATTTTGAAGCAGCTCACCAACAGAACGCAATCTTCTGTTACCAAGATGGTCAATATCATCCGTATTGCCGATGCCATGTAAAAGATTAATAAAATAGTTAATCGAAGCAATAATATCTGCAGGGGTAATATTCTTTACAGTTTTATCGATTTTGCCATTAGCTATGACTTTTACGATTTTACCGTCTTCAATTGGAGAGAATACATTGATGCACTGTAGCGGTATATGTTCCAAATCATTCATACCGTTAGGCGCTGTGTATTCCTTGAAGCCCACATTCTTTTCCAAGAACGGAAGAACATCATCCAACAATCTGCGGTCCAGCAATTGTCCTGCTTCAGCAATAATCTCGCCTGTTTCAGGGTCAATTAAAGATTCAGCTAAACGTTGGTTAAACAGACGGTTTTTGATATGCAGCTTTTTATTGATTTTGTAACGTCCTACATTCGCTAAATCATAGCGTTTCGGATCGAAGAAACGTGCTACCAGCAAGCTTCTTGCATTATCCAGTGTAGGTGGTTCGCCTGGACGCAAGCGCTCATAGATCTCGATAAGCGCCTTATCCGTAGAATCCGTATTATCCTTATCCAGGGTATTACGGATATACTCATCGTCACCCAACAAGTCCAAAATATCCGCGTCCGTCCCGAAACCCAAGGATCTCAACAGAACAGTCACAGGAATTTTACGAGTACGATCTATCCGGACATAAATAATATCTTTAGCATCCGTCTCTAGCTCCAACCACGCGCCGCGGTTAGGAATTACTGTAGCTGTGTATGTTTTCTTACCGTTTTTATCCACTTTCGTGCTAAAATAGACGCTAGGAGAACGAACCAACTGGCTGACGATAACCCGTTCAGCACCATTGATAATAAAAGTCCCTGTTTCCGTCATCAATGGGAAATCTCCCATAAATACTTCCTGTTCTTTGACCTCACCAGTTTCTTTATTGATCAAGCGCACTTTCACACGAAGCGGAGCTGCGTAAGTCACATCGCGTTCCTTGGACTCATCCACCGAATACTTAGGCTCTCCTAAGCTATAATCAATGAACTCCAACACTAAATTCCCCGTAAAATCCTGAATAGGGGAAATATCCTGAAACATTTCACGCAATCCTTCTTCCAAAAACCATTCGTACGATTTTTGTTGGATTTCGATAAGGTTTGGAACTTCCAATACCTCATGAATCCGAGCGTATGACCTGCGTTTGCGTCGACCTAATTGAACAAGATGACCCGCCAACTTTGATTCACCCCTCATGTCTACTCAATAGAACAAAATAAAAGCCTCTTTCCTGAAGCCTTCTCGAGTAAATACCGCCCAAGTGAAACTCCTTTTAGAAGCTTTTTCCAAACATTGAATCTCGACTTACCATATTTTTCTTCATACCTTGTAGGTTTTACTTAAAATTTAAACATTATACGTATAACATTTAAATTTTATTCACCCTGTCGTGAAAATAAATCTTGACATTTTAGTAAACTAAAGAGATATTACCCACTTTAATACTGACATTTTATTATAATAACACATCCGAAAAGTCAAGTCAACATTTTTTCCTGAGTGCCCACCATTATCCTTGAAGTGTCCCCTCCCAAACCCTCCCCGCCGGGAGGGCCCCCAAAGGGCCGCCGCCCTCTCGACACCCGCTGTGCGCATTGTTACTGTGTACGTTTGGATCGCTTTCATCCCTACGGGACGCGCTTAACGGTTGTGCTTATGGTGCGGGAGTGCTACACAGTGCCAGTTTGTGTTGATCTGACAGTTTCTGCTAAGAGGTGCTGTCCCTTCGGGATTCGCTGACGGATCACTTTTGGGATATTAAAAGGGTAGATGTTCTAGTTATTGTTACTTTATTGCTCTAATCACACGGTACCCTTTATCCTTGGTTACTTCAGTCACCTTGGCAAACAAACTTTCCAGCTTGGCAAACGCCGATGGCGCTCCCTGCTTTTTTTGAATGACAATCCATAAGGAGCCGCCGGCGTTCAGCACCTCGTAAGCTTGCTCAAATATACAGTGAACCGTTTCCTTGCCGGCCCGGATAGGAGGATTCGTTATCACCACATCAAAATTCCGGTTTATTACGGCGCCCAGCATATCACTCTGCAAAATCTCCACGTTAGTAATTTGATTGCGCTGCGCATTCTGCTTCGCCAGCTCAACCGCTCTTTCATTGATATCAACCATTGTCACTTTCCCTCGAACCGCCAGCCCCGCAGCCGCAAAGCCAATAGGACCGTAACCACAGCCGACATCAAGCACTTCTGCCTTATCAGGTATATCAAGAGCTTCGATCAGCACTTTAGACCCATAATCCACTCCTCGTTTTGAGAATACGCCAGCATCCGTCACAAATGTATATTTACGGCCGCGCAATGATTCCTCAATTGTATGAGCCTTATGCGCCGTTGTTGGTTTTTGCGAATAATAGTGCTCCACTTCTACTCTCCCTCTGGACACCCTTTAGTCGTGACTGCTGCACGAGTTGTTTCTCGTAAAAACGGTAAGAAAAGCTTCTATTCGAAGCCCTCTCGATGAAGATACATTCGTGTCTGAGCGGCAGCTTTTCTTGCAAGTCTAATATTATCAAAAAACCCCTTGAAGTAACTCCAAGGGGCTTCTGAAAAGCTGGGTACTTATTTTACTTCTACGCCAGCGCCTGCTTCTTCAAGCTTCGCTTTAACCGCTTCTGCTTCTTCTTTACCCACTTTTTCTTTGATTGCTTTTGGTGCGCTATCAACCAAGTCTTTTGCTTCTTTCAAGCCAAGACCAGTGATTTCGCGAACTACTTTGATAACGTTGATTTTGGACGCGCCAGCGCTGTTCAAAATTACGTCGAATTCGGATTGCTCAACAACTTCAGCAACAGCTGCGCCGCCGCCTGCTGCTACTGGAGCTGCAGCAGTTACGCCGAATTCTTCTTCGATTGCTTTAACAAGATCGTTCAATTCCAAAATAGTCATACCTTTGATTGCTTCTAAGATTTGTTCTTTACTCATGGTATATAAACCTCCGATTAATTGTTTTTTTATGAAACAGTTACCAATTGCTTATTAAGCCTCTTGAGCGCTGCCGTCTTTTTCTGCCACTGCTTTAACCGCAAGGGCGAAGTTGCGAACAGGAGCTTGAAGCACGCTGAGCAACATGGACAACAAACCTTCTCTGGATGGAAGATCAGCCAATGCCTTGATTTGCTCATAACCAACCACTTTACCTTCAACTACACCTGCTTTAACGCTAAGTTTATCGTTCTTCTTAGCAAAATCTGTTAAGATTTTGGCTGGAGTTACGATATCGTCTTTACTGAATGCGATGGCCGTTGGGCCAGTCAAATACTCATCCAGTGCACTTAACTCAGCATTCGCAGTAGCACGTCTAGCCAAAGTATTCTTCAATACTTGGAACTCAACGCCTGCTTCACGCAGTTGTCTACGAAGCTCGGTTACTTGAGCCACGTTCAGACCGCGGTAATCCGCAACAATTGTGCATGAGCTTTCTTTCAGCTTGTCAGTAACTTCACTCACTTGCTGAGATTTAATCTCAAGGGTTTTTGCGTTTGCCATTTTTTGCACCTCCTAAGAGCTTTCGTAAGAAAGCTGTCATCGTAAGCATTTTGCTTAGCTTCACAGGGAAGCTAGCATTGTAAGAAATCACTTTGCTTCCGCAAAGAAGCAACTTAATCATTCAGGTCATTACTTAACTCGTAAACTATTCGCCAGTGTCCTGCAACTACATCCCGCTAAACGCGAAGATGCCTTCGCAGACACTGCGAAGGCATGATGAGCGATTTAATCTTTGTACTAAAGCAAAGATACCGATCTTATATCATAACACCTCGGCAGGAAATTAAGTTTGAATAATCAAACACCTGCTGTCTACGGTAAGTCATATTCATTTGTTAGCTTAGATAGGTTAGCACTTGTGACTTCAAAAGTCAACTGCCAAACTTATCTAAAGGTTTGAACGTTTACGCGAGCACTAGGACCCATCGTTGAGGAAACTGCGATGTTCTTAAGGTATACACCTTTAGCAGCTGCAGGTTTCGCTCTTACCAAAGCATCAATCAATGCGCGGAAGTTGTCAGCCAACTTATCAGCATCAAAGGATACTTTACCGATTGGAGCGTGGATTTGTCCAGCCTTATCCAAGCGATATTCGATTTTACCAGCCTTGATCTCTTGAACTGCTTTAGTTACATCAAATGTAACTGTACCAGCTTTAGGATTCGGCATCAAACCTTTACCACCCAAGATACGACCCAATTTACCCACTTCACTCATCATGTCGGGAGTAGCTACGCAAACATCAAAGTCGAACCAGCCCTGCTGGATCTTATTGATCATGTCTTGATCGCCTACGAAATCAGCACCAGCTGCTTCCGCTTCTCTGGCTTTGTCACCTTTTGCGAATACAAGAACACGTTTAGTTTTACCAGTTCCGTGTGGCAATACAACAACGCCACGAACAGCTTGGTCTTGTTTCCTAGGGTCTACACCCAAACGAACTGCAACTTCAACGGTTTCGTCAAACTTTGCAGGCGCCGATTTCTTAACAAGCTCAATCGCTTCAGCCGGCTCATACGATGCTTCAGCATCGATCAGCTTAGAAGCTTCCAAATACTTTTTACCATGTTTAGGCACTTTGTTTATCCTCCTCGTGTGGTATTAGCGGAATATCCTCCCACTTAAAGCGCAACTGTTACATCAGCAAAGCGATGCCAGTTGTCACTCATGGCGCAACCTTTTGCAAAGCAAAGTTGGTTGTCACCGTCAAGAAACGCAAGCACGGCGACTCGTATTAATCTACGATAGTTACGCCCATGCTGCGAGCCGTACCTTCGATCATACGCATTGCAGCCTCAACGGATGCAGCGTTCAGGTCAGGCATTTTTTGCTCAGCGATCTCGCGAACAGTCGCGCGATTCACAGTTGCAACTTTCTTTTTGTTAGGCTCGCCTGAACCTTTCTCAATCTTTGCAGCTACGCGGAGCAATACAGCAGCCGGTGGCGTTTTGCAAATGAAAGTGAAAGAACGATCCTCAAATACTGTAATCTCAACAGGAATAATCAAACCTGCTTGATCTGCAGTACGAGCGTTAAACTCTTTACAAAAAGCCATGATGTTAACACCCGCTTGACCAAGAGCCGGACCGATAGGTGGAGCCGGATTCGCTTTTGCAGCATTAACTTGCAGTTTAACAACTTTAATAACCTTCTTTGCCATTGTGTGACACCTCCTTGCATGTAGTATGACGGTTTAGTAGCGTTTAGAGTTTCTCCACTTGATGGTAATCCAGCTCTAAAGGTGTTTCCCGCCCGAACATGTTTACAAGAACCTTAAGCTTAGCCTTGTCGATAAGAATTTCTTCGACCGACCCAACAAAATTCGCAAAAGGACCCACCATAACACGCACAGTATCTTTGAGATCGAAGTCGATCTTCGGTTTTGGTTCTTCCATGCCCATATGCTTGAGAATAGATTCTACTTCATCAGGAAGCAGAGCAGTCGGCTTAGATCCAGACCCTGTCGAACCGACAAAGCCCGTTACACCCGGAGTATTACGAACGACATACCACGAATCATCGGTTTGGATCATTTCGACCAAAACGTAACCCGGATATACCTTGCGCATAACCGTTTTTTTCTTGCCGTCCTTGTTCACAATCTCTTCTTCCATCGGAACCAAAACGCGAAAGATTTTGTCCAACATATTCATAGACTCTACGCGTTTCTCCAAGTTTGCCTTGACCTTATTCTCATACCCTGAATAGGTATGTACGACGTACCATCTTTTTTCCATTTCCATTATTAGCCACCTAACTCTCGCTTATTTAAAAATAAGACGAAGCAGCTCAGAAATCCCCAAATCAAGTACGTAGAAGTAAATGGTTACAAAGACAACCGTAAACAGAACGACTAGCGTATAGCTGATCAGTTCTTTACGACTTGGCCACTTCACCTTTTTTAATTCAGACCAACTGTCCGTAAAAAAGGAAAATGTGTTCTTCATTCTAGCTAAAAAGGACACAACTACACCTCCAAAGACTACCTAGTTTCGCGATGAGCGGTATGTTCATTGCAAAACTTGCAAAACTTCTTCAACTCCATGCGGTCTGGATTGTTGCGCTTATTTTTATTGGACGTATAGTTTCTTTGCTTGCAGTTCGTGCACGCTAACGTGATTATAACCCGCATGATGTACACCTCCTACGGACCAGCCTCGTATTTTGAAAACCTTAAACGATCAGCAAAAAAACGCCTCAAATTTTAGGGCTACCTGAATACTTTAGCATAGCGCCAATTTCATGTCAAGATAATCCTAGCAATACAACCGCTCATCTGTATTATCTACAGATTCTAGTATTAACGCTGCGAGGAAAGGATAAACAATATACAAAAAAAATAAAGCACCCCGCTCTTCGCGACAGGTGCTATCTATGCGTCCCTTACTTCCAAATACCGCTCTAACTTTCGTTTAACCCGCTGCAGAGCATTATCAATCGACTTCACATGGCGGTCTAAATCGACCGCAATTTCCTGATAGGAACGGCCATCCAAATAAAGCATAAGTACCCTGCGTTCAAGGTCGCTTAGTATCTCGCCCATTTTATCTTCCAGACCACTGAACTCTTCTTGATTAATAATCAATTCCTCAGGGTCGGTAACTCGAGAACCGCAGATGACATCAAGCAAGGTGCGGTCAGAATCTTCGTCATAAATAGGCTTGTCCAGCGATACATAAGAATTAAGAGGTATATGCTTCTGCCTGGTTGCGGTTTTAATAGCTGTTATGATCTGACGAGTGATACACAGTTCTGCAAAAGCTTTAAAGGAAGCGAGCTTGTCTCCACGAAAATCACGAATAGATTTATATAATCCTATCATACCTTCTTGCACGATATCTTCCCTATCAGCACCTATTAGAAAATAGGAGCGTGCTTTGGCTCGGACAAAGTTTTTGTACTTGTTAATCAAATACTCCAATGCGTCACTTTCTCCATCGCGGACCGCCTCGACAATATCTTCATCTGCCTTGAGGTCATATTCATGCATTCTCAATTCTTTGAGGTCGACACTCACCAATAATCCCTCCGGCCCTGGCAAGACTGCGAATAACTATACCTGTGTTCTACATGAAAGATAGAATCAGTATACATTATGTAATCTAACATCGTCAACCAAATTCACACTAGTAAAAGCTTGAAATACCTACTATTACTGGCCTCTTCGCCACTTTTCGAACAACTCTTTCATCTCGCTGCTAAGCTTGCTGTCGAATGTATTTCTTTTAGAAGGGGCATCCTCGCGGATTTTCTGCTGAATCTCCCGTCGAGAGAGCCTTATCTTAACCAATAGCTCGCTCGCCGGAACGCGAAAAGCTCCTTTTCCAAAAATAACATGCTGCTCCGTCATATCCGAAGTCGCCACATAAATCTGCTTTCTCCGCCCGATATGTTCCGTAACCAATCGCTCAATCAGCTCATCAGCGGTTTCCTTCTCCTTCGTGTAATAAATGCGCAGCTTGCTCTGCACATATTTGCCTCCCAATCCGGGAACAAAGTAGGCGTCGAAAACAAGCAGTACTTTTACCCCTGAGAAAGACTGATATTCAGCTAACTGCTCAATGAGCCGGTCCCGCGCTTCCTCCAAGCTTATATCTTTTAACTTTTGCAGCTCCGGCCAGGCGCCGATAATGTTATAGCCGTCTACAATAAGTATTTCTTGAATCATACCGGTAACACCATCTATTTCTTGGACAAGCGCTGGCGAATCACTTCATACATCAACACGGACGCCGCCACGGATGCATTCAATGAATTGACGTGTCCGAACATAGGCAGCTTCAGCAAAAAATCACATTTTTCCTTAATAAGCCTGCCCATGCCTTTTTGTTCATTCCCTATTACCAGCGCCAGCGGCATATTAAGGTTTGTTTGATACACCGGCTGCTGGGCCGCAACATCTGCTCCCGCTATCCAGACACCCCGCTCCTTAAGCAGCTCGATCGTTTGTGCCAGATTCGTGACGCGCGCCACTGCCACATATTCCACAGCTCCTGCCGATGTTTTGGATACCGTTGCAGTTAAGCCGACCGACCTGCGTTTGGGAATAATCACCCCATGAACCCCAGTACAGTCAGCTGTTCTGAGAATCGAGCCTAGGTTATGAGGATCTTCAATCTCATCGAGTATCAGAATGAATGGCTCTTCGTTCCTGCTTTGGGCGATGGCCAAAATATCCTCCACTTCCACATAATCATAAGCTGCAACTTGAGCAACTACCCCTTGGTGCTGAATATTATCTACCATTTGGTCCAGCTTCCGTTTATCGGCGAATTGAACAATAACACCATTTTGTTTCGCTTCTGCAACGATGGGTTGTGTCAGCTGCTTTTGCGCATTTTCGGCGATCCAAATTTTATTGATCGTTCGTCCGGACCGAAGTGCTTCCAGCACTGAATGCTTCCCCGCTAGAAATTCTAATTCTTCCTCCATTATCGTTCTCTCCTTTTATACGGCTTCAAACCTGTTCTCTGCATAAAATCTTTGTTAGGTTATATTAATTAGTCACGTTCCAAAGACATCATCATCAAATATTGCAGCCGTTCCAGCTGTTTAGTGTAGTACAAGAAACCGATCAAGCATTCAAAGGCCGTGCTGTGGCGGTATTCCAGAATATCCGCATTTTTGGCCGAACTGCCTGACTTGGCATTACGCCCCCGCTTTACGATATCCGTTTCTTCATCAGTCAGATGGGGCATCCATCGCTGCAGCGATTTGGCTTGTGCTTTGGCCGATACGTACTGTGTGGATAGACGGTGCAAATGGTTAGGACGGTGATTGATCTGGGCTATTACATATTGGCGAACAAATACCTCGTAAACCGCATCGCCGATATAAGCAAGCACTATCGGATTTAACAGCTTAGGCTCTTTGGCCGGAGGAAAGGAGAACAGATTAGAGTCAAAGGATACAGGCTCCTTCATTAATTTCGCCGCCAGCGGATACCCTGAGGTGTATCCTCCAGAATAATCCCCCGCTCCGTCAGCAAATCACGAATTTCATCGGCACGAGCCCAATTTTTCGTTTTACGAGCTTCCGTACGGTCTATAATCAGCTGTTCGATCTCCTCGTCAAGCAGCCCTTCTTCCTCATGTGCTAGTATGCCCAGGATACGGTCCATAGCTTCGAACTGCTCTAGCAAAAGCTTAAGAGAGCTGCTAGTAACAGCCTCTTGCTGCAAGTAAAGGTTCGATGCATTGACCAACTCATACACAGCTGTAACAGCATCCGGCGTATTGAAATCGTCATTCATCTTGGCTTCGAATTGGCTTCTTACCTCTTCGACAGCTTGTTTGACTCCATTATCGGTATCGCCGTCTCCAGCCGCGGACAAACGATGTTTAATATTAGCCACGCAATTTTCAATACGAGCCAATCCGTTCTTGGCTTGCTCGATAGTATCATTGCTAAAGTTCAACGGGTTGCGGTAATGGGCAGATAGCATAAAATAGCGAATAACCTGCGAACTGAGCGATTGCAGCAGCTGGTTCACATTCACGCTGTTCCCAAGCGACTTGCCCATTTTTTCATTATCGATGTTGATGTATCCGTTATGCATCCAATAATTAGCCATCGCATGACCGGTCAAACATTCGGACTGGGCGATTTCGCACTCGTGATGAGGAAATTGCAGATCCTGTCCCCCGCCATGAATATCAATGGTATCTCCCAAATATTTACGAACCATCGCGGAACATTCAATATGCCAGCCAGGTCTTCCTTCTCCCCAAGGGCTTGACCATGATATTTCGCCGGGCTTGGCTCCTTTCCAGAGCACAAAGTCCTGAGGGTTTTCCTTACGATCGTCAACCTCGACCCGAATTCCGAACTGCAGCTCTTCCAGATTTTGTTGAGACAGCTTGCCGTAATCCGCAAATTTGGTTGTTCTAAAATACACATCGCCGCCTTTTTCATAGGCATAGCCCTTATCAACAAGTCCTTCGATAAAGGCAATGATTTCGTCGATATTTTCCGTAACTCGTGGATTCAAGGTTGCTTTGCGAACACCCAAGCCTTCCGTATCCTCATAAAATTTGCGAATAAACAAATCCGCCACTTCAGGAACCGTCAGCTCCATCTGAGCCGCTTTTTTGATCAACTTATCGTCTACGTCAGTGAAATTCACTACGTAATTAACCTCATAGCCTATGGATTCCAAATACCTTCTTACCACGTCAAAAAAGATCATCGGACGCGCATTGCCAATATGAATATAATCGTAAACGGTTGGGCCGCATACATACATTTTTACTTTGCCAGGCTCAATAGTCTGAAATGTTTCCTTCGTTCTGGATAACGTATTATAAATTTTTAGCGTCATTCTCTTGGCTACCTCCACTTTTGGATTTTATAGTTGCCACTTCTACTTTCAGTTCTTCTATTTGCTCCTGCAATTGGCGGAACATATCGATTACGGGATCCGGTAAATTATTGTGATCCAGACGGCCTACACGAACACCATCACGCTTTACCACACGACCAGGGATACCAACGACTGTACTGTTTGGAGGCACTTCGCTAAGCACTACCGCATTTGAACCAACCCTGGAATTATCCCCGACGGTAAAAGATCCAAGCACCTTGGCCCCGGATGCAATAACCACGTTGCTGCCGATCGTAGGATGACGCTTGCCCTTTTCCTTGCCTGTTCCGCCCAAAGTGACGCCCTGATATAAAACAACATCATCACCGATCTCGCAAGTTTCACCAATGATGACTCCCATTCCATGGTCAATGAAAAAACGCCTTCCGATAATCGCACCTGGATGAATTTCGATGCCGGTCATAAAGCGGCTAATTTGCGAGGTGATCCGCGCAGTGGTATACCACCGTTTCTTATATAAACAATGGGCCACACGGTGCGCCCAAAGAGCATGTAAACCGGAATAAGTGAACACCACTTCAAACCAGCTCCGCGCGGCGGGATCATTCTCAAATATAGTAGCGATATCTTCTCTCATGTGCTTGAACAAGACAACTCACCTGCTTCCTGCTTTCTTCCCTTTTCATAAGGTAAAGATTCTAAGATTCTATGAACAAATAGAAAAGCCCCCACAGCCATAACGGCTGCAGAGGCGAAAAGTCGCGGTTCCACTCTGCTTGGACATGCAGCTTCACACAGGCAATGTCCATCTTGTGCGTTCGTAACGTGAACGAATTCGGTAAGACTACCTTGCCGTTATGCTTTGTGAACAAAGCCAATTCAGCATCTCGTCAATACGGCTCCCAGGTGCATTTCCAATCATAGGGAATGGACAGCTCTCAGCTTGGGATATCCCATGATGCGATACCCGACTATCCTCTCTGTGAAGCCCTAACAATTGTACTCTCCTGCTCTACGCCACGATCCATATATTTGTTTCAAGAACTTTCGGTTCTATGTTTTACTTTCTTAATCTTATATGAAAATCACATGGTTTACAATAATTTATTGAGTCTGGATATCACTTTAGATTTTCCAAGCAAGAAAACCGTCACATTCAGATCGGGGCCATGTGTCTGACCGGTGAGGGCGACACGGATGGTCATAAACAGCTGCTTCCCTTTGAAACCGGTAGCTTTCTGCACTGCTTTAAGCATAGCAGGAATGTTCTCAACCGCAAAGGTTTCTGCCTGTGACACTTCATTCAGGAAGCCCTGCAGCACTACAGGCACATGCTCTTCCGTGAGCAAAGCCTTCGCCTCTTCCTCTTCATAGGAAACATCCTCTTGGAAAAACAATTGTGATAATGGAACAATCTCGGCAGCATATTGCATTCTTTCCTGGTTCAGCCCAATGAGGCGGGTGACCCATTCCTGCTGCTCCGCTCCAAGCTCCTCTGGAACGAGCCCAGCTTTCTGCAGATGAGGCAACGCCAGCTCCACGACGCGGGACAGCTCAGATTTTTTCAAATAATGATTATTCATCCAATTGAGTTTATCCATATCAAACACGGCCGGACTCTTGGAAACCCGATCCAGATCGAATTGCTCGATCAACTCTTCCTTGGTGAAAATCTCTTCTTCGCCCTTAGGGGACCAGCCCAGCAGCGCAATGAAGTTCAGCACCGCTTCAGGCAAATAGCCGAGCTCTTTATACTGCTGAATAAACTGTATGATGGACTCATCGCGTTTGCTCATTTTTTTGCGGTCTTGGTTCAATATAAGCGATAAATGCGCAAATTCCGGAATAGGCAGGCCTAGTGCCTCGTACATCATGATTTGTCTCGGCGTATTGGAAAGATGCTCTTCACCGCGAATAACAAGATTGATTTTCATCAAATGATCATCCAGAATAACGGCAAAATTATACGTAGGAATCCCGTCCGGACGTACGATAATAAAATCGCCAATGCCATTGGATTCAAACTCAACATGCTCACGAATCCGATCCTCAAAAGCAATAATCCGATTTTCGGTTACACGGAAACGGATTGAAGGCTTGCGGCCTTCCGCTTTGAACTTTTCCAGCGATTCCGGTTGAATCTGCCGGCATTTACCTGAATAGCGAGGCATCTCGCCCTTAGCTTCCTGCTCGGCGCGCTCTTGCTCCAAATCCGCTTCTGAACAATAGCAGTGATACGCATGGCCGTTTTGCAGCAATTGATCAACGAAGGGCTGATACAGATCCAGCCTTTCAGTTTGACGATAGGGGGCGTAAGGACCTCCTATATCTACACTCTCATCCCAGTTCAACCCGAGCCAGTTCAAGCCTTCCAGCTGGTTGCCAATCCCGGACTCTACATGGCGAGTCTGATCGGTATCTTCAAATCGGATAATAAATTGCCCTGCATGCTTGCGGGCGACCAAATAATCGAATAATGCCGTACGTGCGCCACCTATATGTAAATGTCCTGTGGGGCTTGGCGCATATCTTACACGCATTTGACCTGACATACTGCTTGCTCCCCTCTAATTTAAACTGCCTCTTTTAATAACCGTAAACTAAATATTCTTGTTATGATAGCACATCTTGGATTAAACAAACAACCGATTGTGCGGCAATTCCTTCACCGCGGCCAGCAAAGCCCAACTGCTCTGTCGTTGTAGCCTTTACATTGACCTGGGAAGGCTCTGCATCCAAGGCTTCGGCAATACGCTGTACCATTGCTGGAATATACGGAGCCATTTTGGGCTTTTGCGCTATTATGGTGGAATCGATGTTCCCGAGCTTGTATCCCGCTTCTTTCGCAAGCTTCCAAACATCCAGAAGCAGTTGGTAGCTGTCCGCATCTTTATAAGCTTGATCGGTGTCAGGAAAATGCTTGCCTATGTCTCCCATGCCTAATGCTCCCAGAATGGCATCGCTGATAGCATGCAGAAGCACATCCGCATCAGAATGCCCTAGCAGCCCCTTTTCATAAGGTATGTCGACGCCCCCAATAATGCACTTCCTTCCTTCCACCAGTTGATGCACGTCAAAGCCCTGTCCTACTCGAATCATTGTTATCTCTCTCCCCTTACATTCTGAATAATCCACTCCGCCCACGGCAAATCCTCAGGCGTTGTTATTTTAATATTATAATAATCGGACTCAACCACCTGCACCGGCGTTCCGATCCGCTCAACCAGCATGGCATCATCCGTTCCTGCAAAACCATCTTTCTCTGCTTGCTCGTATGCAAGTTTAAGCAATGAAAGACGAAAAGCTTGTGGGGTTTGAATAGCCCACAAGCTGCGCCGGTCTGGCGTAGACTCAATCATTCCTTCGTTATTGACAATCTTGATCGTGTCCTTAACGGGAACCGCAAGAACAGCAGCTTCCGCCTCCATCGCTTTGCGCCAGCATGCCAGAACATGCTCCACTGATGCGAAGGGACGGACTCCGTCATGTACCATAACCCATTCAACGTCCGAGCCCAGCACTTCAAGCCCTTTATAAACAGAGTCTTGTCTTTCCTTGCCGCCGGATACAACGTGCTGCACTTTGCTTAACGCAAACTGTTCGATGTAGCCGCTGCACCGATCCACATCGTCCGCACCGGTCACCAGCACAACTGTATCCACCTGTTCGATCCGCTCAAACAAAGTCAATGTATATACAAGAATGGGTTTCCCGCTTAATTGCAAATATTGTTTACTTTCCTCTGTCTTCATTCGCGAGCCCTTGCCCGCGGCTACAACAACTACAGCCAGTTTCCCCATTGCATCCTCACCTGCCAGCTACCATCTGCGCGCGATCTACCTAGCGCGTTCACTCCTCTTATCATATACGTTTTAGAGAGCTTTTTCCAATAGTTTCGGTTTAGCGAAGATCATCCGGCCTGCAGAGGTCTGCAGTACACTTGTAACCAATACATCCAGAGTAGTGCCGATAAAGTCTCGCCCACCTTCAACAACGATCATAGTCCCATCATCCAGATACGCAACGCCTTGTCCATGCTCCTTGCCATCCTTGATGACCTGCACCAGTATTTCCTCACCAGGCAGTACAACAGGCTTAACCGCATTAGCCAGATCGTTAATATTTAGAACAGACACGCCTTGAAGCTCACAAACTTTATTTAGGTTAAAATCATTCGTGATTACTTTACCTTGCAGCACCTTGGCGAGCTTAACCAGCTTGCTGTCCACCTCTGAAATTTCTTCAAAGTCACCTTCGTAAATCAATACCTTAACATCCAGCTCTTTTTGGATCTTATTAAGTATATCAAGCCCCCGACGTCCCCGGTTCCGCTTCAGCAAATCCGATGAATCCGCAATATGCTGCAATTCCTCCAACACAAATTCAGGGATAACCAGTGTACCTTCGATAAATCCGGTTTTACAAATATCTGCAATCCGACCGTCAATAATCACGCTGGTATCCAAAATTTTATGCTCTTCAAAGCCTTTCACTTCACCTGCTGCTCCACGTTCTTTGGATGAACGGGTTTTAGTCAGCAGTACAATAAACTCTTCTTTTTTTGCATAGCCCAAACGGAACCCTACAATACCAAGCATTGCCGTAAAAATAACATGCAGAAAGGGCGAGAACAACCCGGCTTGTCCGAATGGGGTTAGAAGCATTACAGCCAGCATCAATCCGATTGTCATGCCTGCCGTACCTGCAAGAAGGTCAGTAATCGGGACATGAGCGACCTTCTCCTCCCCCTTTTCCATCCATTTCAATCCATAGTTGACCACCCAGGAACTGAGCGTATAAAAGAGAACCACTCCGAGCAGCATCAGCCAATAAGCCTGGCCTGCAACCTCTTTCACACCAAAAACCGTTTCTATGAAATTAAAAAATGGTCGACCGACGGTATCACTCCACCCATAACCTAACACGCCTCCAATAACTGCAAAAAAGCTTTGAAACCATTTTTTCATCATAGAATCACCTCCATACCTTCAATTATAAAATTCGATTCGTTACAATTATGAACCAAATCTTACCTGCCTAATCGTCAGTTTTGAAGAAAATGCAAAAAAAGCACTCATTTTCCACTAAAGGAAAATAAATGCTTTTCATTTTCGCGTTAAACCTATAAGTAAGTCTAGATTTTTAAAGCAGTCTCTATAACGGAGTCGTTTCCGACTTCACCTCATCAAGGGACTTATTCTTTCTTTTACGTCTCGTAAAGAGTCGTTCAACGTTTTTTTTTAAGCCGTACAGCGCATAAAGAAGCAGCGGTACAAAAATCATTTTGGATAATGTGCCTGGGAACTGAACTGCAACTACAACCGCAATAACAACTACGATCGGTGTAATCCAGATAGCGGCTTTGGGAATCCCTATTTTCTTGAAGTTAGGATACTTCACAGTACTCACCATTAAATACGATAACAGTAAAGTGCTAAGAACTAATACAAATGTGTTCAATTCCTTTTGGAATAACGCAAGTGTACACAATACACCGCCAGCTGCCGGTATTGGAAGCCCGATGAAATAGCCTGGAGTTCCAGCTACCACATTAAATCTAGCCAAACGAAGCGCGCCGCAAATTGGGAAAATCGCCGTTACAATCCACGCAGCCGCTGCATTAAGCTCAGTAAAAGCAACTACGTACATAATGAATGCCGGTGCTACGCCAAAAGAGATAACATCAGATAAAGAATCCAGTTCTTTACCAAACTCACTTTGTACGTTTAGAGCACGCGCCACGCTACCATCCAATCCGTCCAACAACATAGCCACAATAACCATAATAGCTGCAAGCTCGGGCTTGTTGTTAAAAACGAGAATGATCGAAATAATTCCCAAAAACAAGTTCCCTACAGTAAAAAGATTGGGAAGAGATTTAGCTAACATTATTTGTCCACCTCTGGTTTACTTTACCCTAATAACTCTTATTATATTAGGATACCATCTGATTGTATGCAAGTTAAATATGTCTGTCAATGAGTACTTGATCTTGAATTCGTTTTAAACCTTCTTTTATTGTCCTCGCACGAACCTCACCAATCCCGTCAACTTCATCCAGTTCGTCTATAGTAGCCATCATTAGATGTGGGAGTCTGCCGAATTTTTCCACTAAATTGTGAATAATTACTGCAGGTAGACGAGGGATTTTGTTTAACACCCGATACCCTCTTGGCGATACGGTTTCCTCAGCCGTGTTGTTACTGTGCTGATAGCCTAGCAGCCTGGCAATATGGTAATGATCCAAAATTTCTTCTGCCGCTAAACGTTTGAGACTGTTGGTCATATCTTTGATTCTATCATCATTTTGTTCTTTTACATAGTCTTTTAATAAAAGTTGCGCTTCCAGCTCGGTATTTCCAATCAATTCCTCCAGCTGCATACTGATAAGGCGCCCTTCTGTGCCTAATTCGTTGATATAGCGCTTAATCTCTGCACTGACGCGGAGCACCATTTCCACACGTTGTATGACATTAGTTACATCATGTAGAGCGACCAATTCCTCAAATTCAGAAGCTCCCAAATTGGTTACAGCTTGATCCAATACCGATTTATAACGCTCCAACGTCTGTATCGCTTGATTCGCTTTGGTGAGAATGACACCTATATCCTTTAAACTATATCGAAGGTTTCCCTGATATAAAGTAATCACATTACGCCTCTGCGAGATGGACACCACGAGCTTGGAGGTTTGTTTGGCAACCCGTTCAGCTGTCCGATGTCTGATCCCTGTTTCCGAAGAGGAAATAGAGGAGTCCGGTATAAGCTGTGTGTTAGCATAAAGAATTCGTTTCACATCTTCACTTAAGATGATCGCTCCATCCATTTTGGCCAATTCATACAAATAATTGGGAGAAAAATCACAATTGATAGAAAAACCTCCATCAACGACCTCCATTACTTCCGGGCTGTAGCCAACTACGATCAAAGCTCCTGTTTTGGCCCGAAGCACGTTCTCCAATCCGTCTCGGAAAGGAGTTCCTGGTGCTACCATTTGCAGCAGTTGGCTCATTACATCCCGTTTTATTTCTTCCTTGCTCATGTTGTCCCCTCCCCATTCCCCACCCAAACCCTCCCCGCCGGGAGGGCCCCAAGGGCTCCGCCCTCTGGACACCCGTCAGTTGTGACTGCTACGGCAGTGTCTTCAGAGCGCTTTCGTCCCTATGGGACACGCTTTACGGTGGTGCTTGTTGTGCGTGACTGCTTCGATAGTGCTTCTTGAACGCTTCCGTCCCTAACGGGACACGCTTTACGTTGTTACTCTTAGTTACATCTAACCATTTTTATAGACATTTATTGCATCAAACTTATTTATTTCAACTTGCTTACATCAACTTATTTACACGATCTTAGTTGATCAACCTATTTGCATTAGACCGTATGTATACTACCCCAAAGCAGCTTTCAAAGCTTCCGATACCGTGCTGACGCCGATTATTTCAATGGAAGAAGGAGGAGTCCAGCCCTTGAGACTTTTTTCCGGAAGGATGACGCGGCGGAACCCGAGCTTTTCTGCTTCCCTCACCCTTTGATCCACACGAGAAACACCCCGCACTTCACCGGTCAATCCCACTTCCCCAAATACTACGTCGTATGGCTGTGTTGGCTGCTCTCTTAAACTGGAAGCAATGCTGACAGCTATTGCTAAATCAACCGCCGGTTCATCTAGCTTAACCCCACCTGCTACGTTCACATAGGCATCCTGGTTTTGCAAAAACATACCCAGCCGTTTCTCCAATACCGCAATAATTAAAGCCAATCGGTTATGATCAATTCCTGTTGCCATCCGCCGCGGCGAAGGGAAATTGGTAGAAGTAACAAGCGCCTGAAGCTCCACAAGCACGGTTCTTGTTCCTTCCAGGCTGGCAACAACGGTAGAACCTGACACCCCGAGTGGACGTTCCGACAAAAATAGCTCAGATGGATTGTTGACCTCAACTAATCCGCCTTCCTGCATTTCAAAAATTCCGATCTCATTTGTTGCGCCGAACCTGTTCTTGACAGCTCTCAACAGCCTGTAGGATTGGTGTCTTTCTCCTTCGAAATAGAGAACACAATCCACCATATGCTCTAGCATACGTGGACCTGCGATAGCGCCCTCCTTAGTAACATGACCAACCAACACCGTTGCAATACCTTTAATTTTGGCAATGCGCATAAAATGGCCTGTGCACTCCCTCACTTGGGACACACTGCCCGGAGCAGAAGAAATTGCCGGATGGTAGACCGTTTGAATCGAGTCGATAACGATAAAATCAGGTTGAACCTCTTCAATCGCAGCTTCTATCTGCTCCAAGTTGGTTTCACACAGCACGTATAGCAGCTCAGATGTTGCATTCAACCGATCCGCGCGCAGCTTGGTTTGTCGAACCGATTCCTCACCTGAAATGTATAATACTTTTTTATCGCTTTGCGTTAAATCAAAAGAGGTTTGCAGCAGCAATGTAGACTTCCCAATGCCTGGATCCCCTCCGACCAAAAGCAATGAACCCGGAACAAGACCGCCGCCAAGCACACGATTTAATTCCTTATTCCGCGTTTGAATACGCTGCTCTTCCGTACCTTTAATATTTATGATGGAAACGGGCTTTTCTTTCGTCCGTAATAGAGAAGATTGCATACCTTGTGTCTTCGTAACTGTCTCCAGTTCCTCAACAAACGTGTTCCAAGCTTGACAGCCCGGACATTTCCCTAACCATTTGGGAGATTCAAATCCGCATTCCGAACAGAAAAATATCGTTTTTTGCTTTGCCATTTAAAACTCTCCCAGTTGTGTATTCACTCCGAAACCTAAAGCGTGCCTACAAAGTTTACCATTTTGCAGCACTAATGAAAACCCTTCTCCTTAAATATGGAAAAAAAACATCCTATGGCCTAATGCCATAGGATGTTTCGCTTTTTCTTAGGTTAAGGACTTGTGACTCCCTGACTACGCTCTACAGTCAATGCTCCTTCATGCTCATCGATAGTTAACGTGTCCCCTTTGGTAATCATGCCGCGAAGCAATTCTTCAGACAGTCTGTCTTCAATATGCTTCTGTATCGCTCTACGCAGCGGTCTAGCTCCATAAGTAGGATCGAATCCTTCTTTGGCCAAAAAGGCTTTAGCTTTATCGGTAAGAACGAAGTCAACATCTTGCTCTTTCAAACGTTTACGCAGATCATCTGCCATCAGCGTTACGATCTGAGCGATATGAGCTTCTTCCAGAGAATGGAACACAATAATCTCGTCAATCCGGTTCAAAAACTCCGGACGGAAGCTCTTTTTAAGCTCGCTCATCACTTTATCTTTCATATTGCCGTAATCTTTACCGGCATCCTGTACAGCCGTGAAACCTAGCGAGGAATTCTTCTTAATCATATCCGCGCCTACGTTGGAAGTCATAATGATAAGGGTGTTGCGGAAGTCCACTGTGCGACCTTTGGAATCGGTCAATCGACCGTCCTCTAACACCTGCAGCAGGATATTAAATACTTCCGGATGCGCCTTCTCAATTTCGTCCAACAAAACTACAGAATACGGTTTACGGCGAACTTTTTCAGTAAGCTGTCCGCCCTCTTCATAACCAACATATCCCGGAGGAGCCCCTACCAGACGAGAAGTCGAGTGCTTCTCCATATACTCGGACATATCGATACGAATAACTGCGTTGTCGTCACCAAACAGAGACTCTGCCAAAGCACGTGCCAGCTCAGTTTTACCAACTCCTGTTGGTCCCAGGAAGATAAAGGAGCCTATAGGCCGCTTAGGATCTTTAAGACCCGCTCTAGCGCGACGAATAGCACGACTAACTGCTTTTACGGCTTCTTCCTGACCTATAACCCGATCGTGAAGAATCTCTTCCATTTTGAGCAAGCGCTCTGTCTCTTCCTCAGCAAGCTTAACTACCGGTATGCCGGTCCAGCTTGCTACAACCTGAGCGATATCATCGGGAGTCACTTCGGAATCCGTACGTCCCTGTTTCTCTTTCCATTCATTCTTGGTTGTATCCAGCTCTTCACGCAGCTTTTGCTCGGTGTCCCGCAAAGAAGCCGCCTTCTCAAACTCTTGACTCTGAACAGCCGCGTCTTTCTCCTTGCGGATATCCTCCAGCTTATTTTCAAGCTTCTTCAAATCAGGCGGTACTGTGTATGAGCGAAGCCTTACCTTGGAGCTCGCCTCGTCAATCAGGTCGATTGCCTTATCTGGCAGGAAGCGATCCGTAATATAGCGATCAGAAAGTTTTACCGCTTGTTCTATAGCTTCATCCGTAATTTTGACCCGGTGATGCGCCTCATAGCGGTCACGCAAACCGTGTAAAATTTGAATTGCTTCCTCTGGAGACGGCTGATCCACTGTAATCGGCTGAAAGCGTCTTTCCAAAGCGGCATCTTTTTCAATATATTTACGATATTCATCCAGCGTTGTAGCCCCAATGCATTGAAGCTCTCCACGAGCTAATGCCGGCTTCAGGATGTTAGACGCATCAATCGCGCCTTCCGCCCCACCCGCACCAATCAATGTGTGCAGCTCATCAATGAATAGAATGATATTACCCGCTTGGCGAATTTCATCCATAATCTTTTTAAGACGATCCTCAAACTCACCGCGATATTTAGTTCCCGCCACGACAGATCCCATATCCAATGTCATAACGCGTTTATCACGCAATGTTTCAGGGATTTCGTTATTAATTATTTTTTGCGCCAAACCTTCGGCAATCGCTGTTTTACCAACACCCGGCTCACCAATCAATACCGGATTATTTTTGGTTCTACGGCTTAATACCTGGATCACACGCTCGATTTCTTTGCTGCGGCCAATAACCGGATCCAGATTGCCATCTTTAGCATAAGACGTCAAATCCCTGGCCAATCCGTCAAGTGTAGGCGTATTTACGTTAGCATTGCTACCATGATTAGTAGATACAACCTCGCTGCTGCCTAACAGCTGCAATACCTGCTGACGCGCTTTATTCAAGCTAACACCAAGATTATTCAGGACACGAGCCGCGACGCCTTCTCCTTCACGAATCAATCCAAGCAATATATGCTCTGTTCCCACATACGTATGGCCTAATTTACGAGCCTCATCCATCGATAGCTCGATAACCTTCTTAGCTCGTGGAGTGTAGGCAATGTTGGTAGGCTGTTCTTGGCCTCGACCGATAAGTGCCTCCACCTCGTCTTGGATTTTCTCTAAGCCTAATCCGAGAGCTATAAGAGCTTTAGCAGCAATACCGTCACCTTCACGAATTAAACCTAACAAAATATGCTCTGTTCCAATATTATTATGACCTAAACGAACGGCTTCTTCCTGTGCCAAGGACAATACTTTTTGCGCACGTTCCGTGAATCTTCCAAACATCATGCGTAACACCTCCATAAAAGAATAAAATTATCGAAGCACGTTTGACCTAAAAGAGCAATCATACCGTGTTGTTATTTACTCAGATGTAAATTTCTCTCGAATGAGTTGCGCCCTTCTTATGTCTCTTTCTTCAGCGCTTAGCTTTTCTCCTGCATACTGCTGTAAAAATCCAGGCTGGGTCATCACCATCAACTCATTCATCACTTGAAGTGGGACATTCTTAATGATGCCCAGATCGATACCTAACCGAACATCTGACAGCCGTTGAGCAGCTTCTTTGGAATCCATAATAGCTGCATAAGACATGATTCCAAATGACCTGCTGACACGGTCCAGCAGCTTGGTTCTTGTTTCAAGCTGCAGCTTCTCGCGTGCTGCCCGCTCATGTTCAATAATTTGCCGGACTACTCCATATAAATTGTCGATGATCTCCTGCTCGGATTGTCCCAATGTAATCTGATTGGAAATTTGAAATAGGTTGCCTAAGGCTTCGCTGCCTTCCCCATACAAACCTCTAACCGCCAATCCTACTTGAGTTATCGCTGATAAAATACGGTTAATTTGTTGGGTTAAAACCAAAGCCGGCAGATGAATCATTACTGAGGCTCTAATCCCGGTCCCTACATTCGTAGGGCAGCTGGTCAAATATCCCCGTTTCTCATCAAACGCATAATCCAGCTGTGTTTCAAACAAGTCATCAATTTGACTTGCAAGGTCCCAAGCTTCATTAATTTGAAAACCAGGACACAAGCATTGTATTCGCAAATGATCCTCTTCATTCACCATGATGCTGATGGATTCATTATCACTTAATATTACCGCACCATTACGTGACTCATTAGCTAATGCAGGACTAATCAGATGCTTCTCTACAAGCACACGCTTTTCGAGCTCATCCAATTCATCGAGTGACAGTAAAGAAAAGTTACTAATGGTTCCGAGCTCTTCATTCCCCATTATACTTGATACCTTCTCAAATACCTCGTGCGATTGGGGATTAGTAGAAAGCATCGGGAATGGATAGGACTGTATATTTCTCGCGATACGGATTCTGGTGCTAATAACAATATCGGAGTCAGGTCCTTCGCTCTTCATCCAATCACTCAAAGCATGCTGCGTAAAACGATTCGTATTCGATGTCATAAGATTCCTCCCTTGCCCTAAAGAAACCTCTATCATAACCTCTTTGAACGACTGCGATCCAGGAGGTTTAAAACACTAGCCTTCGGCAACCTTTTTCTCAAGCTGGCGGATTTCATCGCGAAGCTTCGCTGCTTCTTCAAATTCTTCTCCTTGAATACGCAGCAGCAGCTCCTTTTTCAGAGTTTCGATTTCCCTCTTATGTTGTATTAACCCGCCTGAACGTTTAGGAACCTTCCCAGTGTGAAACGTGTTCCCGTGAACTCTTTTGAACAATGGATCCAGCTTATCTTCGAAATGCTTATAGCATGAGCTGCAGCCAAAACGACCGACTTTACTGAATTGGCTATAAGTAAGTCCGCATTCTTCGCAACGACCTGGCTGAGCTTTTGATGCAAGAGTACCATGTGAGGGATCAAAATCGAGCAGCCCTGACAATAAATTATGAATAGAAAAGCCATTCGGTGTACCTGGAATAAGCTCTCCTTTCTCTCGGGCGCATGACTCACAGATGTGAAACTCTGTCTTTTCTCCGTTTAAAATTTTCGTAAAATGAAGCGTTGCTTGTTTCTTACCACATTCCTGGCATAACATAAACATTCCCTCCTTATTTACTCAACAAGGATATTAGCATAGCTTTCAATATTCTGGCTCGAATCTCATCTCTCAGCGGAAGCTTCAAAACCAGCACTTCTCTTGATATGGCTGCTTTCATCAGCGCCGCTTCTCTTGATGTGAGATAACCGCTCTCCTCCAATTGATACAGAAGGCCCTCAGAGGCGCTTTGATCGATTTGGAGACTAATGGTTTTGGAGATGTGATCAAGTACTGAACCATGTGCATTCAGCTCAATTTTTTGAATTCGTATATACCCTCCGCCCCCGCGCTTGCTTTCGACAATATACCCCTTCTCCAGAGTAAATCGGGTGCTAATTACATAATTAATTTGTGAGGGCACGCAATCAAACTGATCTGCCAGGTCGTTACGCTGAATTTCGACAATACCTTCATTACTTTTCTGTAAAATCTGCTTCAGATATTGTTCGATAACCTCAGAGACATTACGCATCAATTCAACCTCCTAGTCAAGAAGTAAATTGACTTTGACTTTCTTTGACTTTAATAACATTATAGCAGTTTTCAGATAATTTGCAACTAGGACCTTCATTCATTTTATTGTTCACTTTGCGGCAGTTTTTATGCCTGTAAACAACAGAAAAAGCCTTTCTGGATTAAGTCCAGAAAGGCTTTTTCTGTTGTTGTTTTGCTTGGCAACGTCCTACTCTCCCAAGACCCTGCGGTCTAAGTACCATTGGCGCTGGAGGGCTTAACGGTCGTGTTCGAGATGGGAAC
>NZ_JBHTGY010000092.1:0-66935 GCF_042676305.1 Paenibacillus sp. GCM10027630
TATTTGGTTGGGGAACCATAAACTTCGAGATTGTGGGGAGGTACTCCTTTTTTGTGTGCGAAAAAAACCAGTCGTAGCAAGGGGTTCGAATTATGAAATTGACTTAATGTGCATTTATTTTTTCATTCTTAGCTGAATCGGAGCGTTTTCCATGAAAATTGATGTACTTTTGCAGGTTTGTTCTCTCTACAGCCATTTCTGTAGGAAAATAGCTGCGTTTTTGCAGGATTTTGTGAGGACTAGTGGTCGGAGGGAGACCAGTACTGATTTTGAGGTTTAGCCTTTTTATTTGTGTAATTTCTTTTATGATTATTTAAAAAGACATAAGCAATTTGTTAGTCTACAGAATTTGTTTAATAGTCCCGAGACAATTTTAGGAGGGGGAGTCAGTCAGACAGATACTGCACCGACTTACCACAGTCGCGCAGTCCTTCGGGCTTTATCTTGGTAAGGAATGTCGTAACTACCGACCGAAACGGCAATCAGGTATTGTGCTAAACCGAGGTACAGGCAGAATGTTGCAATAGTAATAATGTATCCACATATTCATCAAATTGTTATAAAATGGATGGGTAGCAACATCTTATTCCTGTTAAATTGGGGGGGCTTGCGATGCTTGGATTGCCTAAAGGAGAAGTGTTTTTAATTCCTTGGACTGTGGAGTGGGAAAAGGAGTTTTTGTTAGAAAAAGAGAGGATTGTAGAATTAATAGGAAATAAGATTTTATCTGTCCATCATATTGGCAGTACCTCAATCAAAAATTTAAGTGCAAAGCCCATTATTGATATTGCTATTGTGATTCAGTCATTTCAAGATGGAACAGATTGTATGGCCCCCCTAGAGAAGCTTGGTTATACCTATAAAGGACCAGACCTATTACCAGATAGACATTATTTTAACAAAGGTGAGCCAAGAACACACCAGATACATATATATCAGAGTGATAATAGATATTTGCTGGAGCAATTAGCATTCAGAGATTATTTAAGAATTAACGATGAGGCAAGGGTTCAATACGAAAACCTTAAACAGAATTTATCATTGGTAAATAGCAACAATAAGCATAAATATGCAAATGATAAAACGGAATTTGTGAGATCCATCTTAGATAAAATAAAGCTCCAAAGTAATTAGGGTGTAAAATGCAACTGCTGCTTTAGACGATTTCATTCTATTTGGTGTGGTATTATTGACGGGACTAGATATGAAAGTAAGGAAATGGAGGTGCAGCAAACGTTGCGGACAAAAGTGGTGCTAGCACTAGTAATCACCTGTTTTTTGTGTATAAGTGGTGAATGGAAGATAAACGCTGCTTATGCGGAATCTACCGTCTTAGCGCTTCCTCATCCAGGTGAGAATACGATTACTTTGCTGGAAGATACTGATTTGTATGATGATCAACGCAAAAAGGTCGGGATGTTGGGCCCACAGACGGTGAAAATACTGAAGACGGGAGAGGTTCGCTGGGGACATGGCCAAGGATATTTAGTGCCGATTTACTTAATCTCCACATGGTTAGGCGATCTATCTATTGTGCCCAACAAGGCCTTACGGGGGAATCCGCAGCCGCTCGTGACAAAACTCGATCTTGGCCGGATTGAAACGTTATATAACGATCCTCTGCTTTCAGAGCCGTCCGGTGGAAAATTAGCGCCTCAGATTGTAACGACAAAAGCAAAGTGGGATTCTCATTATTTGATCGAAACGAAGTCCGGTGACAAATGGATTCGTCCTAGATATCCTTTTTTGGATGGGGTAACGGAAGTTTATAAGGAAATGGAATTGTCGAATCTCACGCCACTGATGCGATATCCGGACGGCTTGGAAACAGGCTCAAGTGTGTCTGCTCAAACCGTGGTGGTCAAAGAAGAATGGCAAAACTGGTATCGAATTGATTCTTGGCTAGGGCCAGTTTGGTTTAAGTTGTACAAAGCGGATACGGTGGATAATCAACGAGGAAACCATGATTAAAGGGATCATTTTTGATATGGATGGCGTCATTATCGATTCTCACTCGGTTGCTTATCAGCTTTTATGTGAGACAGCTAATACATTTGGTTGCAACTTAACCATTGAAGAGATCAAGACCTGGGGTAGTCTAAGTTCTAAGCAATTTTGGACAAAGGTGAAAGAACAATTTAGCCTGCCACATGAGATTTCTTTATTGATCGAGAGCTACAACCAAGACAGGGAAATTGAACTCTACAAATTTATGGAACCTGTTTCAGGAGTAAAAGAATTTCTATATGACATCAAAAGAAATCAAGTAAAGACCGCTTTAGCCACTAGCGCTTCTAAAAAAAGAATGGATGCTGTGATTAACCTGTTTGGGCTTCATACACTTTTTGATGTAATCGTCTGTGACGAAGATGTAGTGGCTTCTAAACCAGACCCTCAGATATTCCTGTTGGCGAGCGAAAAGCTTGGTGTTGAACCTGTCGAATGTTTGGTAATTGAAGACTCAGAAAACGGGAAAATTGCCGCTAAGAAAGCTAATATGAAGTGTCTTGGATTTAAGGGATTGAGTCATGTGAAGGAAAATATGGACGGTTCTGACCTAATATTTTTTAGTTTTAATGAACTCAATATAATGGAATTACAGAAACAATTTTAATCCTCGGCAGTTCCCTAAAGGAAATTAAAGTGGAAGAGCTTGCTTCCGCGCACAGAGCGGGGTAGTACTGAATCGGATGCTGCTAAAATGCACCCTTAGAATAGACATTGGAATAACCCTTGGGTTAAGGAGGGGAATGGAAAATGAAAATAACTAAGCTTATTGGGTTATCAGCTTCAGCTGGTTCAATGATCCTTTGGTTTATATTTACTTTTTACAATCCATACACTCATGAACGTGTTGACAATGACGTTTTAATTAATACATTATTTACACTTTTCGCTCCAGCATGTGTGGCGCTATTAGGGTCCGTTATCAAAAATCCTTCAAGCCTCTATACCGCCATGACTCCGAGTATATTTATTTTGTTTGGAATGACTTCAGTTCTATACCTTGTATCAGGTATTTTGTTCATTCGGGATAAAAGCCATCGAAATAAGGTGCTGTAGTCAAGGTTGAATTGGAAACGCTTACTGCGATTGCCTGTCGCGGGTATTAATTTTGAAATAAGAGGAGAATTTTGGAATGACAATAAGGGTCCGGGTTGCATGTATCGCATTAAAAGATGAGAAAATTGTTCTTTTGGAAAAATTAATTCCTAGTTACTTCAATTTCAAACAATTAACACCCCCAGGAGGTGGCGTTGAATTACATGAGACTTTGGAGGAAGCATGTATTAGAGAAATGGACGAGGAAACCGGATTAACCATTGAAAATCCGATTTTAAAAGGTGTAGTTTCGTATATTAATCATGGGAATAACGGTCATTCGGTAACATTCTTCTATTCGTCAGATCATGTCCAAGGTACACTAATAACAAAAGAGCCTGAAAAACATATCCCTCGATGGGTTGAATTAAATAGCTTGAGTGATAATGAGTTGGTACCAAATTACTATAAAGAGTTCATACAGATAATTTTATTCGATCAAAAGTTTCTAAATGCAAGGCTTGAATGGAATAAACCGGATGCAATTGAAAAATTTACGGTGACTATTGTTCCTTAAAATTTTCTATTCGTGAAGCTGCCCCCTGAATGAATTTTCTCCCCACTCAGGGAAGCATCATTTACTTATCAGTAAGTAAATATGTTAAATAAAGGAATTCAATCCTATAATGAATTATGATATTGAATTGAAAATGTGCTTGGAAATCTAATTTGAAGAAATTGAATAGATGAGGGTGGATTTTATGTATAAAAAGCCACAATTCCCAAAGGATCCCGAGGTTCCAAATCTGACTCGGCAACAAATGAATGAATTAACAGAAATTGTTTTTCTCAAACAACAGGAGCCTGTTCCCTGTGATGCCATTTTTGTATTTGGTGGGACACATCCAGGTCATTGGGAAAAAACAATTGAAGCATACCAGGCTGATCTTGGAAAAACCATTATTGTGTCAGGAGGAGTCAGTCCAACTGCCGTCAGACATCCTGAATGGGAAGAGGATAGTATACCGGAATCCCATGTGATTGTATCCAGAATCATTCAAGCTGGCATCCCGGAGAAGGATATAGTGTATGAGGATCACTCAAGAAACACGCTTGAAAACGTAAAATTCGCGAAAGATGTGTTCGATTTTAACACGATAAAAAGCCTGTTGTTTATTTGCAAAGCACATGGGGCCGGCCGTCAATATCGTACCTTAGCCAAATATTTACCTCATGGTTTGGAGTTAGTACCGTATGTTTTTGATACGTCGTATAATAACGATTTGATAACAAGAAACAATTGGATGAACCTTGAAAAGGGCCGATCCCGTGTTTATGGAGAGTATTTAAGAATATGTAATTATGGTGATCGAGGGGATATATTAGCTCTAACTGAAAAAGTAGAAGGCTTATAACCTGTTATGGATCAAGGGGATTTTTAAAGGGATAGCGGCGATGAGCTCAAGGGGATTTTATACGGAACTGAGAGTTCCGCTATTCCGTCTGCCGCCTCTAATCTAGGGTGATAGCGGAAGTGGGAATTCCGTTATGTTGGCCGAATGGAGCAATTATGCACAAAAACAGAGCAATAACGGAACTGGCTGTTCCCGTATCACTCTGATTTTTGGACTTTTCAGGCGATAAAGGAACAATTACTTCCGCATTGCCCTTCACTTACGTGAATGGAGTACTGGCGTGTTGTTTAATGTTATGTGCAGGTGATCTCTTCGCTAAAGTATAGTGAAGCTAACTGTACGTACATGGAACACTGCAGAGGAGTTCATGGCTTTCAATAACGGCTCGAAGACCGGCTTAGTGGAGTAAGGAAGCGGCGCAAAGCACGGAGTAGAACGGTGTGGAGGGAGGAGCGTAAGCGCCCTGGTCGTCACCTCCTGTGACTGCTCGGGTATGCAACCTACCTTTGAAGCTCGTGTTCCTCCCGTTTAAAGAAAAGGACACCGTAAGGCATTTTTCTTAGCTAGACTTTAACAACAGTCTGAAGACCCGTTGGCGGGTCTCTTTTTTTTGCCCATCATCCTGCATGGCTAGCCTAACGATTTTCGTCAAAGCTGCTGAATTACCATCCTACCTTTAAACCTCTACTACAGACGGTAATGTGATCCGGACTCTTACAATTTATTAATATTCACTTTACACTGCATTAACCATTCTTACTTGGCACCAAGTTAGACTAGATCCATAGTTATAAAACCAAATAGACCCTTACAGTGATATGAATAAAATTTAGGAGGTTCATCATGAAAGTTGAACTACATTGCCATACGAATTTATCCGATGGTTCTTTTACTTTTGATGAAATTATCCAATTGGCATTAAGAGAGAATGTTAGCCATCTGGCCATCACGAATCATGATACGACAAAGGGTTTGGAAAATATGATGATCACTGGCGGCAAATCCGGAGTGGAAATCATTCCCGGGATCGAAATTTCTGCCTATGATTTTAAAAGAAACACAAGAGTTCACATTCTAGGCTACTACATTGATCCGGGTAATCCCACAATTGAAGCCATATGCGGTCCGATCCTGGAGAGGCGACATCAAGGCTGCCTTACTATGGTGCACAAGCTGATAGAAGCCGGATATTTCATCACCTTAGAAGATGTGGAGAAGTTTGCCGTAGGGGGCACAGGTATTTACAAGCAGCACATTATGCATGCCCTAATCGAGCAAGGCTATACCACTACTATTTATGGAGATCTATATAAAAAGCTGTTTTCTAGAGGCCAAAACGGAGAGAACCCGGGAATTGCTTATATCCCAATGGAATATGTCGAAGCTAAGGCAGCCATTCATGCAGTTCTACAAGCAGGAGGTGTACCGGTACTCGCTCATCCAGGGCAATATGGGAATTTCGAAGCCGTACCGGAACTTGTGGAAAGCGGTCTTCAGGGAATCGAAGTATGGCATCCACTGCATGGGCCAAAAGATGAAGCAATTGCACAGGAATACGCCTTGAAATATGACTTATTGATGACCGGAGGTTCCGATTTCCACGGCTTTTATGGAGAGAAAGAAGTTGAACTAGGCAGCAAGAGTCCAGGCTTAGAAATAGTGAAAGCTATTAAAGCGCGGAAAGATGCTATCGTTGGAAACTAATTACTTTTTGCAGAAAGGAGCTATTGGTCATGTACTCAATCCACCAGACACACGCCAGCGTCAGACTTTCGGTTGAGCCGAGAATTCACGAAAGCAGCCACATTGAGAACAGCTTTGCCGGGGAATGGGCCTCTATAGGCCCGGGAAATTCGATAATCGAATCCCGAATCGGAAGCTACACGTACACGATGGAGGAAGTGACGATCAACTATACGGAGGTTGGGAAGTTTACTTCCATTGCATCTCATGTCTGCTTGAATCCCGTCAATCATCCGATGGACCGGGTGTCCCAGCATCACATGACATATCGCAGGACGATTTTCGGATTTGCCGATACTGACGATGATGATATTTTCAACTGGCGACGCGAAAACCGTGTTACAGTCGGCCATGATGTCTGGATCGGGCACGGTGCTATCGTAATGAAAGGTGTCCGTATAGGAAGCGGTGCTGTCATCGGCTCAGGTTCTGTAGTTACGAAGGATGTAGAACCCTATATGGTAGTCGCAGGGGTTCCTGCCAAACCGATCAAAACGAGGTTCCCCCGGAAGATTGTCGACAGCTTATTGCAAATTGCTTGGTGGGACTGGCCTCGCGAGCTTCTGGAGGAACGTTTCCTTGAATTAAACGATATCCAAAGCTTCATCAAAAAATACGGCTGATACCAGTGTAGGAGGCGGATCGAAATGTCGGAAGAGATCGATATCATGGATCACCTGATCGAAGAGATTCAACGGGGGAAGTACGACCCCGACGATAAATTGCCATCAGAGAATGAACTTGCCGACCTGTTCAGAGTCCCGCGGATGACTGCACGTAAAGCTTACGAAAGGCTTCAGGAGCTAGGTTACGTTTATTCCAAACAAGGAAAAGGCAGCTTTGTACAAGATAGACACCAACGTATTCCTTTGATCTTGTCCGGTCATGTGAGCTTCAGCCAAAAAATGATTGAACAGGGCTATGATTATCAATCAAAAAACATTTTTTGTGAACCTATCGATTATAATAACAAAATTTACCAATCCCTGAGAGCGGAAGAACAAGACAGAGTTTTTAAAGTAGGCAGATTACGCATTATCGAAGGTCAACCGATTGCCTTGCATATTTCTTATGTCGCAGAATCGATGTTCACTGAAATCGAGTGGACCGGGAGAGAAATCACTTCGATGTTCGAGTTCTATAAGAGTCAAGGCTTTACCGAATTTCAATCCACACAAACGTTGTTAAGCGTGATATACCCTTCTAAATACGAAAGGGAGCTGCTATCTTGCTCCAGCCTGATTCCTCTGTTGGTCCTAGAGTCCGAATGTTTGGACAGTGCTTCGGGCAGGACGCTGGAATACAGCAAGATTCTGTATAGAGCTGACTATTTCACCTATGTAATTTAACTTAATCTTAATATCCGCTGACTTGGCAACAAGGTAGAGTTGGTTTTGGGAATTGATCACTGGAGAAACGAGGCCCGGATATGAAGCGAAAACAAAGAACGGAAGTTTTGATTAACGGATCAAGTAAGATTGCTTCTGAGTTGTCTCAAGTCATAAAGAGTCGGTACGAAATCGAAATGATACAGGAGCCTAAGTATGGACTCGTGATGGTTCAAGTAAGAGAAACCGCGCAAAAAAGTCTGTTCTATCTGGGTGAGGTGCTAGTTACGGAATGTAAGGTCAAGATCGGAGGAGCTATGGGCGTCGGAATCATCAAAGGTGATGAACCGGATAGAGCTTACGACCTAGCCGTGGTCGATGCAGCGTATGGAGCCGATTTGAGTGAAACCGAGACATGGCAAGCCATCCTTCAGTCAGAGGCCGACCGGATAGCGGCAGAGCGGAAAGCATTCCATCAGAAGGTATTAAGGACCAAAGTGAATTTTGAAACGATGGATACGGATTGAGAGGAGCGGACCTGATGAAGCTGGACCTGGTTCATGATATACAGACTGCTTATAGAAAATTGCTCGACTCGATGTCGAGACCGGGAAGGATTGCGGATCTTTCTGAGGAAGCGAACAACCTGGATACAGATACCATTTGTTTGCCGGCCAGCCAGCTGTTGGCTTTGATGCTGCTTGATACGGAGGTCAGCTTCAAGGTGGTTTCTGAACGTGAAGCGCACGTGACCCATTTGTTCAACCAGTTAACATATGCCAAAACAGCGGAGACAGATCAGGCGGACTATATCTTTGTTCTAAGCGATGCAGCGCCCGGTGATTTAGCACTTGCCCTGGAAACGGCGAAAATCGGAGACTTGATCGATCCTCACCACTCCGCAACACTTATCGTGGAAACGGATGGTATATCCAGTGATGCTGAGTTTAAATTAACCGGCCCGGGCATTCAGGATTCCGTCTTGGCTCAAGTGAAAACGAAGGATGATTGGATGGAGATTCGGGCTGAAAGAAACGCAGAGTATCCGTTAGGTCTGGATTTGATTTTCATCGATGCCAGTCATCACCTCTTTTGTTTGCCGAGAACCACTCAGGTTAGAAAGGAGGAGCAGTAATGGGTTACGTAGCGGTAAAAGGCGGAACAACGGCTATTGAGGAATCGTTGAAACGAATTCAATACGAAAGAATAAAACAAAATACCGTGCTGGAAGTTAAAACGATTGAGGGTGGAATGAGAGGTCTTATCGACCAGGTCATGTCGGAGAGCAGCTTGTACAGCGAATCTCTCGCAGCTCTCGCCATCAAGCAGGCAGAGGGAAATCCGGAAGAAGCAGTCTTTTTGCTTAGGGCCTACAGGTCCACGTTACCGAGAATGCACTATTCCAGAACCGTACATTCCGAAGAAATGCGGGTTGAACGAAGAATCTCTGCCAGCTTTAAAGATATACCCGGGGGCCAAATTCTAGGTCCATCCAATGATTATTCCCATCGTTTGCTTGATTTCGACCTCATTGAAGAAACAGAAAAAGCGATAAGCGATTGGTTAGAGGCATTTGAACTTGAGGATGAAGGCGATCGGGATACATCTAGTTCAGATGGAAATAACGATATTGATTTGGGCCGCTTGCCCAAGGTGCTGGATTACTTGAGGAATGAAGGACTCATCTCCGATTGCCCTACGGACCCATCTGAACCGGACGATGTCACCAGGAAGAGCTTGACTTTTCCCGCCAGCCGGAGCCAGAAGCTTCAAATTTTGACAAGAGGACAGACCGGAACTGTAACCTCCCTGGGTTATGCGGTCATTCGCGGTTACGGTATGGTTCATCCTACAGTAGGAGAACTTCGTGTCGGCCAGATGCCAATCTATATCGACAACCCGTTATCACCCTCCGAGGACGTAGAGGATGCTTATTATATAGGTGAAATCAAAGTAACGGAAGTGGAGATGCTGGTCCCGGTAACCGTGGAAAAAGAAAAGGGCAGGGAAGAGCTCGAATTGGAATTCGGCTACGGGCTTTGCTACGGACAAAATGAAACCAAAGCCATTGCCATGAGCATTCTGGACAAAAGCTTGGAAAGAGGCGACAAATCCATTCCCACCCAAAATGAAGAATTCGTTCTCTATCATATCGACTCAGTGGAATCGACAGGGTTTATTTCTCACTTGAAAATGCCGCATTACGTCACCTTCCAATCGAAGCTGAACGATGTGCGCAAGACAAGGCAAGACCAACTCGAGGAAACTGAGGAGGAGTAACGCATATGCATATCCAATACAACTTTGCTTTTTTTGATGAAGGTTCCAAGAGGGAGATCCGCAGAGCGACGCTGAAAGCCATTTCCATTCCGGGATATCAAGTCCCGTTCGCATCCAGAGAGATGCCAATCGCCCGTGGTTGGGGAACCGGCGGTCTTCAGCTCACCCTATCTTTGATCGGTAAAAAGGATAGGCTCAAAGTTATCGACCAAGGCTCGGATGAGTCGGTTAACGCAGTAAGCATCAAGAAGCTGATTCACAAAACAACGGGTGTAGAAACCTTAGACGAAACGTCGGAAGCCACCCTCATTCAATCGAGACACCGTATACCTGAGGTTCCTCTGCAGCCTGGTCAAATTCTGGTTCTGCAGGTTCCGATGCCTGAGCCTTTGCGGATGTATGAATCGAGCGAGCTGGAAACCAAAAGGCTGCATGGAGAAAAAGATTACAGCGGTGCGTGGCTTATGCTGTTTGAACAAATTATGAAGTATCGTAATGTAGCGACCGGAGCCGACCATCCAGTAATGGTACATGACCGATATATCATGGCTCCAAGTCCCATACCCAAGTTCGATAATCCTAAGCTGGACAGCTCAGAAGCTTTGATTCTGTTAGGCGCCGGTCGGGAGAAGAAAATTTATGCGGTTCCTCCTTACACCAAGGTCGTCTCCCTTTCATTTGATGATGTACCTTTTCAAGTCGAATCCTTCCCTAACCAAAAATGTAAACTATGTGGGGCACAGGATGTATTTATAGATGAGCTGTATGATCCGGAAGCCGAAGCCACTTACTACCAGTGCAACGATACCAGTTACTGCTTAACCCGATTAAATCAGCAGTCTATCTAAGGGGGTGACATAAAGATGGGTGAGTATTCAGCACCAATTCTGACCGTGAATAATTTGAATAAACACTTCGGAAGTGGCTGTGACCGATGCAGCAACGAGGAAGACCGTAAACTGGACAAAAACTACTGTCCTTCCTGTGGCACCGTCTATTCCTGTCAAAATATTAAGTTTGACCTGTATCCCGGAGAGGTGCTAGGAATCGTCGGTGAAAGCGGAAGCGGCAAATCTACGTTGATGCAATGCCTCTACTTCGATCAGGAAGTGAGCGGTGGCGAGGCCTACCTTCAACCCTATAAAGAGGGCGGAAGCAATTTGTTTGATGAATCCTCGCAACAAAAAAGATACATCCGAAATCACCTGATGGGCAAAGTGTATCAGAATCCGGTGCAGGGCCTAAGGATGAGGTTTTCCTCTATTGGCAACATTGCGGAGAAAATGATCGCAGCCGGGAACCGGAATGTAGGAACGATGGAATCCAGAGCGAGTGAGCTGCTGAATCGGGTTCACATTCCCGTGTACCGGATGAAGGAAGCACCGAAGAATTTCTCCGGCGGCATGCAGCAGAGAGTCCAAATAGCCAAGGCGTTGTCCAACAACCCCCCGATTCTTTTACTGGATGAAGTGACTACGGGACTCGATTTATCTGTACAAGCTAATGTACTCGACTTGATTAAGCATCTGCAGAAGGAATTGAAAATCAGCATGCTGTTAGTTTCCCATGATCTCGGTGTGATCCGTATGATGGCTGATCGGACGATGGTGATGCTGGATGGCCGAGTGGTAGAACAAGGCCTGACCGACCAAATTCTCGAGGATCCGCAGCATCGATATACACAGCAATTGGTTCATTCATTGCTCTAGAAGCCCGGTGAATTGCCTGCTGCGATAGCGGATCATTCTTCCGATCCCTGTTGTCCCCGAATTTCTTGTATGTATGACGCTTTATTGGTTGAAATTCGGTGACAAGGGCGAACGTTGACGCTTCTCAAGAACGATTCCGCCCTCTACACTACTTATTCACCGGAGTTCTAGTTCATTCATTCAATAGATGGAGGCTATCCACATGTATCTAATAACCAATGGAATCATTATTACGGAAGAAACACTACTTGAAGGATTCGACCTCTTGGTAAAAGGAGACAGAATAGAGAAAATTGCCCGACGGGGTGAAATCATGCTGGATAGCAAGATGGAAGTGATCGATGCAGGCGGAGGGTACGTTTCCCCTGGATTCATCGATATTCATTCCGATTACATCGAACATATGACCGCGCCGAGGCCAACCTCACTATTCGATTTTCGTCTCAGTCTCATAGAAACCGAGAAAGAACTGATTTCTCATGGTATCACGACTATGTTTCATTCGCTGTCGATATTCAAGTCTGCCGATTATAAATACCGCCCTATCCGTGAACCGGAGAACGTTCAAAAATTAATTGATCTGATTGACCAAACCCATAAAAGCAAGCATTTGGTGCGGCACCGGTTTCACGCCAGATTTGAGATCGATAATCTCGATGAGACGGACAATTTGAAGCGCTATATTACAGAGGAAAAAGTCCACTTGATTTCATTCATGGATCACACACCAGGGCAAGGGCAATACAGGGATCTGGAGGTATACAAGAAGACAATCAGAGGCTATGACGATCTAACCGATGAAGGCATCGAACAGATTATCGCCAATCATCAAACGAAACCAATAATGACCATAGAGGGAATTAAGGAAATTGCCCAGATGGCCAAGGATCGAAACATTGCCATTGCTTCTCATGATGATGACTCGCTGGAAAAACTGGATTTGGTTGAAAGCTTTGGCACAGCAATCAGTGAGTTCCCGATTACATTGGAAATTGCAAAGAAAGCAAAGGAGAAGGGTCTATTCACTGTTGCCGGTGCACCTAATGTAATTCTTGGCGGCTCGCACAGCGGAAACCTCTCTGCAGCGGAAGCTGTTCAGCATGAATGCATTGATATTCTTTGCAGTGATTATTACCCGGCAGCAATGCTTCACGCGGTGTTTCAACTAGCCGGCCAAGGCGGAAAAAATCTGGCGGACATGTTTAAGCTGGTCACCCTACATCCTGCAAAAGCAGTTAATATGGATGGAGAATTTGGCTCTATCAAGGAAGGGAAAAAGGCGGATATCCTCATTATTGAAAAGATTGAGCCGGATTTCCCTGTTATTACTGCAGTATGGGTAGATGGAAAGCTGATACAAAAAACGAATTACAGGATTTAATAAGGGGTGATTGCATGGAAAACATACTCTCAATAGAGCAATTAACCAAATCATTTACATTTCACAATTTGAATAAACAGATCAGAGCCATCGATCAAGTAAACTTATTCCTTAAAGAAGGCGAATTCGTAGGAATTACCGGCAAAAGCGGCAGCGGAAAGTCTACCATATTGAAATGTATTTATCGCACTTACTTGCCGCAGTCCGGAAGTATCTGGTATAACTCTCAAAGATTCGGACAGATTGATCTGGCGACCGCTTCCGAGATAGCCATCATTGAATTACGCAAGTACGAAATCGGTTATGTGTCGCAGTTTTTGAACGTTATGCCTCGAACGACGGCCCGGGAACTGGTCAAAGAAGCTATCGTGGAAACAGGCCATGATACGGAATCAGCCGATTTAAAAACAATCAGAATGCTGGAGCATTTTGAACTTGACAGCAGCTTGTGGGATAGCTACCCAGCTACCTTCTCAGGCGGTGAAAAGCTGCGCTTGAACATTGCAAGAGCGATGGTCAAGCGGCCGAGGCTGCTGCTATTGGATGAACCGACGGCGAGTTTGGATGAAGCTTCCAAGGGCAAGGTTAAGGTTCTGATCCAGCAGTTGATGAATGAAGGGACCACAATGCTGGGAATATTTCATGATCTTGAGTTCATGCAAAATTTGTGCAACCGGGAATATAACATAAGGGATGGCAGTGTTTTATTGACTGAAAAACAAAAAAACCATACAAGAAATTAAAGCTGCATTAACAATCCGTTGATATATGACATGTACACTAAGTAAGGTTATTGAATATTTTTTAAAATTCGGGAGGAGTTTGAAAATGAAAAAGTTAATGGCTCTTGCAATTTCCTTATCCCTCACAGCAGTAATGGCAGGTTGCGGTTCAAAAGCGGCGGATTCTCAGAACGCAGCTGCACCTGTAAAAACGAAGGATACTCTTACAATGGTATGGTACCCTAACGAATCGGGTGCGGATTTGAAAGATACTCGGGAAGAGCTGGCCAAAGTAATTGAAACAGCAACGGGAAAGAAAGTTCAACATAAGACAACAACGGATTATATCATTGCTATCGAGGCTATTGCCAACGGCACTGCGGACGTAGCTTTTATGGGACCTCAAGGCTATATTGAAGCGAATGCGAAGAATAAGAAGGTTCAACCGATGGTTGTGCCAAGTGGAGCCTCAGGTACACTGGACGACGCCGTCTATTTCAGCTGGTTAAACGTTAGAAAAGGCGAAGAGGAGCCTTATAAAAACGGAAGCGGTTTTGCTATTGACAATATTGCCGGCAAAAAATTCTCCTTCGTGTCCAACAGCTCCACTTCAGGATTTAAAGTGCCGTCTGCCGGAATTGTAAGTTATTTCAGCAAAAAGGGATAAATACAAAAACTTGACTGCTGATGATCTGCTTCAAGGCGGTAAGGACAAGTTCTTCAGCGAGGTGCTTTACGGAGGTTCACACCAAGGCTCCGGTGTTAACTTGCTGACGAATAAAGCGGACGTCGCAGCATTCTGCGACACTTGTGTAGCTAACTATGTTGAATTGTCGTCCGGTAACGCAAACAAGCCAGGTGCGGTTTACAAAGTGAAACAAGGCGCTGCCGAGCCGTTTAATACATTGGTGGGCAAAGAATTCACCTTAATCTCCGTTACACCGGTTCTTAATTCTCCATTTGCTGTCAACACAGGTACGATTAGCGCCGAAGATCTGAAGAAGATGAAGGATGCCTTCCTTTCCGATGCAGTTACCAAAAATCCTAAGATTTTCTTGCCGAAGGATTCCAAGGATTCCGGTTTGTTCAAGTTAAGTACCGGCAAAGAACATTTCCTTGCAGTAGAAGATGCATGGTTCAACCCTGTTAGAGAATTGTCGAAATAATGCTCCAAGTCTTTTTCCACAAATTAAACTATGGGAGTTAACCATGACAACGTTATTGGAATTCAAGCAGGTATCGAAGCAATACGGTGCAGATACAAGAGCGTTATCAAATATTAACTTCGCTGTTAAAGAAGGGGAGTTCGTCTCGATCATCGGTCCTTCGGGAGCGGGGAAATCGACTCTCCTTCGCTGTATTAACCGTATGATTGACGCGAGCAGCGGAGAAATCTTTTTTGATGGCGCCAATGTTTTGGGGTATAGAAAAAAGGAATTAAAGAGGCTGAGAACCCGAATCGGTATGATTTTTCAACACTATAATCTGGTCAACCGCCTGAGCGTCATAGAGAATGTCCTTCATGGCCGGCTAGGCTACAAATCTACCGTTGCAGGTGTGCTAGGATTATACACGGAAGAAGAGAAGGTACAGGCTTATAGCGTCTTGAAAACCCTTGGCTTGGAGGAACAAATGTACAAGCGTTGTGACCAGCTAAGCGGCGGACAAAAACAACGAGTAGGGATAGCCCGAGCCTTGGTTCAGGATCCCAAAATGCTGCTCTGCGATGAGCCGATCGCTTCTCTGGATCCGAACGCATCCAAAATCATTATGGATCACCTGAGAAATATTTCGTCCACGATGGGAATTACAGTTGTCATCAATCTGCATCAGGTGGATGTGGCGCTGAAATACGCCGATCGAATCATAGGTGTTAATAGTGGCAGTATTGTGTACGATGGTCCCCCTGAAGGCATCCATTCAGAGCAGCTTCGCAAAATTTATGGCTCCGAACTGGATGAACTTTTAGTGGACCAGGGAGGGAAATATGCAGGTTAATTTCTTTGCCGTTAAAAGAAGAAATTCCTTCCTCTACTGTGCCTTATTGATCGTATTGACAATAACCGCAATCATCATTACGGAATATGACGTAGTTAAGGGCTTTACATCTATACCGAAAGCTATAGATTGGGCCTCTGCCAACTTTTATCCGAATGAAAAGGCCTTGAAGAAGCTTCCCGTTATTTTCGACACGCTGATTGAAACTGTATTGATATCCATTGCCGCAACCACCGTATCTGCCGTGTTTGCTTTATTGTTTGCTATCTTTGGTTCTAAAACGACAGGAGTCGGTGGAGTATTGAGCCAACTGAGCAGAGCAATCGCTACTTTGTTTCGTAATATCGATGTTGCGGCATGGTCCATGATTTTGTTGTTCTCCTTCGGCCAAAGTGTTATGACAGGGTATTTCGCGCTCTTTTTCGGATCTTTCGGATTTCTTACACGTGCGTTTACGGAAGCAATCGATGAGGTGAGCAACAGCTCTGTGGAAGCACTAAGAGCGACGGGAGCCGGTTATTTCTCCATTATTTTTCAATCGGTGATCCCGTCGAGTATTCCTCAGCTTCTAAGCTGGATGCTGTTTATGGTGGAAACGAATATTCGTCATGCTACCATAGTAGGAATTTTGACTGGGACGGGGATTGGATTTTTGTTCAACCTGTATTATAAAAGTCTTAATTATAGCTCGGCAAGCTTGGTAGTGATCGTCATCGTTGCCGCTATTTTATTGATTGAATCTATTTCAAATTATGTTAGGAGAGTGATTTTGTAGATGGGACTTGATGAATCCGTCAGAGCCGTTTATGACAGAGCTGGCAACAAAATTGAACCGATTCCTGGCAAAATTAAGGCTAAGCCTTTCAATAAAGCGTCTTTCGTTATACAGATCACTTTATTCACGCTTGTGGCGTTGACTGTATACGGTTTCAGCACATTCGATTACAAAGGTATTCATGTATTCGAAGCCATCTATTCGACGGCTGTTTCTGTCAAAACCATGTTTTTCGAACCTCATTTTCAACATTTTACATTTACCGAAGCACTTAAACAGATTATCATAACACTCGGTCTTGCATTTTTAACTACTTTGTTCGGTGCGATCATCGCGTTGTTTCTAGGGTTGATGGCGGCACGTAATCTGTCCACAAATTCCGTCTCCGCATTTATCAAAGGTGGATGTGCTTTTATCAGAGCCGTTCCTACGGTGTTATGGGTTTTAATATTTGCGGTATCTGCGGGTTTGGGAAGCGTAGCAGCTGTCATCGGCATGACGTTTCACTCGGTCAGTTACTTGGTTAAAGCTTACTCGGAATCATTCGAGGAACTGGATAAGGGTGTTATCGAAGCATTAAAGGCGAGCGGAGCTAATTGGTGGCAGATTGTGTTTCAGGCAGTTATCCCTTCCTCTATCACTTATCTGGTCTCATGGACTTTCATGAGGTTTGAGATCAATTTTGCCGTGGCGGTTGCCATGGGAGCAGCGGCCGGGGCAGGCGGAATCGGTTTTGATATGTTTATGGCTAGCGCATTTTATTACGATTTGAGGGAAATTGGGAGCATTACGTATTTCATCCTTGCGTTTGCCATTCTGTTAGAAATCTTGGCTACCCGTATTAAAAGAAAACTTAGAGTTAATGTATAAGTAGGATGAACCGACCAATTGCTGGATTATGGATTCAACTATTGATAGGGCAGGCGAATGATTGTATTCGACCTGTCCTTTTCTATGTATGAGAAAATGTCTTTTTATCTACGGGTAGGATTATTCGACTATAATAAAAAATTCTCAGGTTATCTTTGAATATTTTGATATTATCGATAGTGACAGGCATTTTGAATGGATTTGAGGGATAAAACCGTGAGGGATCGGAATGAAATCAAACTAACTGCCCATAAACTGATGGAGCTCCATGTTGAAGCGTTATTTACGCATGATCAGAATAGGAGGCTTCGTACGATTAACGAGCCTTGGCCGGGAGAGGACCCTGCTCCCCGATTTTTCTTGGGGAGGACTATTGAAGGAACGGCTTTCTGCCGGTTCCGGTATGATGTTCCGGAGATACTTATCGAAAAGCTGGAGAAATTAGGCGCCGATGAATCCATCGTTAGTGATTTTCAGACGAAACCAAAACATTTCGAAACATACATAAAACTCCTCCAAGGGGAAAGGTTTACGATGGGACCTTGTTTTCTTGTTCCTGGAGAAGCAGCACAGACTATGCATACGGTCAGCATCACCAGGGACAATATGACGGAATTTTTGCGCAGCGGTTTTGAATGGCTGACTTCAGAAATAGACTACGTCCAGCCCTGTATAGCGCTAGTGTACGAAGGTCGAGCTGTCTCGATCTGCCGCAGTGTTCGTATCACATCCAGGGCACACGAAGCAGGGATTGAGACCTTGGACATGTTTCGTGGGAAAGGATATGCTGCAGCCGTTGTTGCCGGATGGGCAATGGCGGTACGGAAGCTGGAGTGTATCCCGTTATACAGTACTTTGTGGGGAAATCTTGCCTCCCAAAGTGTCGCGAGAAAATCAGCCTTATCCTTTTATGGGGTGAATTTCACAGTGAGTTGATCCACATTATGCGTAAAAATACCAATATATGTAATAACTAAAGTCATTACTAAGTCATTACCGTCTACATGACTGCAGTAACTAGTTAAGAAATTATGGAATTGATAACATTATCAATGCAACAACCAATTATTGAAATGAAGGGAGGCAAATTGAATGGAGCTGTTACGTAAACGTTTGATAATGGGAGTTTTGGCAATAACATTGGCAACCGGAGTAGGACTTTCTTCAGCCCCAAGCAAAGCAGATGCTATGTCAGCAATCTTTCCGCCATGTGATACTTTTATGGATTGTGTCTATACAGCAAGCTGGTACTATTTCTATCGGTAACTAAATCGCATTTGTGTTTAATTGTCAAAGAGTCTCGTATTCACGAGACTCTTTGTTGTTCATAACAATTCAATCAAATTCATTTAGCCAGGTTGGTCAAGATCCTTTTCCACTTCCATGTATGTGCAATTGAGAAAATACATAAATATGAGGAAGAAGGTGGAGTACCCTAAGTAATAGGAAAAGGAGCAGATCAGGCATGAATGTAGTTATTGTCGATAATGAGGCTCTTAAAGAGAAGATTGAGGATCTATTGTACACTGAGATGTGGGAGCCATACGGAATGGGTAGAGATATGAGACAAGCTCTCGCCATGTCGGGAGAGGAAGTAAAATTCGCGTATCTGGAGGGCGAGGACGTCGTTGGAGCCATGGTTTTGATAGTGAACGGTACAACAGCGGAAATCCGATTTGCCGCGGTCGCTTCACATTTTCGGAAGCAGGGCATCGGGCGCCGGCTATGGGAAGAAATTGTTACGTACATCACCCACCAATCGAATATTTCGACGGTTGAGCTGCATTCCAGGAATATAGCGATCCATTTTTGGAGCAGCCTCGGCTTTAAGGAAGATTCACCATGGTTAGATCATAAGCTGTATGAGCCGCATGGGATCCGTTTTAAAATAATGAAGTACAACTTCCCCATACAGAGTGAAAACTTATAGAAACATTGTTTCTTTTTGAAATATCTGTAGATTAATGGTTAATGGAAAAAGTGTAGAGAAGCTTGCTTCAAGGCGGCTTCTTTTTATTTTCATTGAAATAATAAGTAGAATAACGTGTTGTTGGCAAGTCTCCATTGTTACATTGAATAACCATCATTAGTCTCAGATGAATAATGAAGTGAAGGTGTTCAATTAATTTCATGCCATTAATTATTAATAAAGCTAATTTTAATGGCGAGGATCACTAACGCCATGGGCATTGAATTTTGAGACGAAATGTGTCTTAACCATTCCTTTTCAGTAATATTCCTGTTATGGTATATTTACTAGGATAATGAAAAATAAACTACAACTACTAAACGAAGAATACCTACAATTACAGCAAGAGATCGGATGATGACCATGGATACTAACGTCATGAGTGCATTGGCAGAGCCTAACCGCATGCAGATTGTTGAGCTTTTGCGCGAAAATCCGCTCACGGTAGGGGAAATCGCCGAACGGCTGCAGCTGCGCCAGCCTCAAGCATCCAAGCATTTGCGTGTTCTTAGTGAGGCTGGAATCGTGGAAGCCAAGGTGGACGCGAATCGTCGGATCTACAGACTGCTACCTGATCCCTTTCGGGAGCTGGATGATTGGCTGGAAAGCTACCGCGTCATCTGGGAGAAGCGGTTCGACCGCCTGGATGACTATTTACAAAAGCTGCAGGATAAGGAAACACGGATGTAACGCTGTGGCAGAACAGGAATGGAATGAAGCTTGAAAGGTAATATAAATTGTCATTGGGTATCAGATACCTTGATGATGGATAGGATTAGGAGCATCGGGTTTAGTATTTAATTATATAAGGAGTGGAAGCCTATAATTAGTAAAGTTGGGCAAATTATGTTGTATGTAAATAATCAAGATGAGGCAGTTGAATTTTGGACAGAAAAAGTAGGATTTAGTGTGATTTCTGAAGAAAATAACGGTCAAGGAATGAGATGGATTGAAATTGCACCAACAAAAGGCGCACAAACAAGCATCATCCTACACAATAAGGATTTCGTTGCTAAAATGTCACCTGGGCTAAATCTTGGTACACCTTCTTTAATGTTTTTTTCGGAGAATATCGATGAATTACGTAGTGATTTATCAAATAAAAATATCAAAGTCGGAGAAATTGTTAATATACCTTCCGGTAGAGTATTTAACTTTGCAGATAATGAAGATAATTACTTTGCTGTGATGGAAAACAAATAAATGATTACTAATTAAAATAACGATCAGCCATTGCGCTTATCGTAGCTTTTGTGAAATTGAGAACTGAACCAATATCTAGGTGGCTGACGGAAATTGTCGGCTGCCTTTTCGCTATTTAAGGTCTTTCAATAAGAACTTATATTGGTTCCGATTTGATAAATACTATTGAAATTAATATATCAGGTGTGTTATGTTGGCGTAATGCCTATTTTTAATAGGTTAATTTACAGGGGTGATTAGGATGTTAAAACATCATGAAAAATTTGTTGAAAATGTAATAAAGAACATAAAAGATGATGAACGCTTTGTAGGTATACTTGCTGGGGGTTCAATGATAAATAACAGTATGGATCAGTTTAGTGATCTTGATTTGATTCTTGTTTATGAGCCAACATATAAAGAGGATATTATGATGAACAGACTACAAATTGCAAGTGAATTTGGTCATCTTTTATCAGGATTTACTGGAGAACATGTAGGTGAACCTCGAGTACTAATTTGCTTGTACAAAACACCTCTTCATGTAGATTTAAAATTTTTAACCATTGAGGAGTTAAAGGTTGGTGTGGAAAAACCTCTTGTGATGTGGCAACGGGATTCATCCTTAAGTCAGCTGCTTAATGAAACCAATTATTCTTTCCCTTATCCTGATTTTCAATGGATTGAAGATCGATTTTGGGTATGGGTACATTACGGTGCTACAAAACTTGGAAGAGGAGAGCTTTTTGAATTAATCGATTTCCTTTCATTTGTAAGAGGGACTGTTATTGGTCCATTAGTGTTAATGAATAACAATTTACTACCAAGAGGTGTTCGTAAAATTGAAATGGATGCACCTGATTTTATCGAAGCATTAGAAAAAACAGTAGCTGTTCACGAAAAAGAAAGTTGTTATAACGCAATGAAATCTACAATATCACTATATTTAAATTTTAGACAAGGTTATGAAGGCGATATCCAAATAAAATCAGAAGCTCAACAAGAATCCATTAAGTATTTAGAAGACGTATATGGAGGAATGCAGAAGTCCATATTTTAGGAATTTGAGTAAGAGAATAGCAGTTTACAAAAAAGGGAATCATTTGATATTATTAAGTCAATATTCAAACGCGATGATGAGAAGAGTAAGGGAAAATGTTCTTGCACAGAGAGCTCCGAAAGCTGAAAATGAGCAAAGAGCTTTTCCACGAAACAAGCCTCTGAGCAGCATGTCGGAACCCTCAATGGTGATGGCATGACGGGAGCTCCCGTTATAGAGCTAGAGTATAAGCATTGCCTGCAATGCCGTACTTGAAGAGGTTAATATGGCGACATATTAATGAACCTGGGGTGGTACCACGAAAATTTCGTCCCCAAGACAGAAGGTCTTGGAGGTGAGGTTTTTTTTGTTTCTGGATACCACTTTTGCATTCATTAGGAGGAGTCGACATTGGATAATAAGAAGGAGCATCCTACAGAAAACTTTTTGTTAAAGCTGATTAGTCAAGAACTTGAACAGAGTGCATTTGGCAGGGATATGTGCACACGATTTCCTCCCGAGCCTAACGGTTATCTTCATATCGGAAGCGCCTACGCCATTCACTCGAATTATACAATAGCCCAAAAGTTTTACGGAACGTTTCACTTACGTTTTGACGATACAAACCCTCTTAAAGAGGACATTGAGTATGTGAACGGGATCATTGCGGATATCAAATGGCTTGGCTACGATCCGGGGGAACATATCTACTACGGCTCGGACTACTCAAACGAAATATATAACGCTGCTGTCACCTTGATCAAGCATGGTAAGGCCTATGTGTGTGATTTAACGCCAGAGGAAGTAACGGAGTATCGAGGGACTTTGACGGAACCAGGCAGGAACAGCCCTTATAGGAACCGATCAGTCGAGGAGAATCTGGAGCTTTTTACGAAAATGAAAAATGGGGACTACCCAGCATCCTCCAAGGTTGTTCGCGTCAAAATCGATATGGGATCACCCAATTTAAATCTACGAGATCCTGTTATTTATCGAATTATCCATGCTGAGCATTACAGGACGGGAAATGAATGGTGCATCTATCCGATGTACGATTTTGCTCATCCTATCCAAGATGCGATTGAAGGTATCACGTATTCTTTATGCTCTATTGAGTTTAAAGATCACCGCCCCTTGTACGAATGGGTCTTGAGGGAGCTTGAGATTCCTGAGCCTCCACGGCAAAGGGAGTTCGGTCGGCTGAACTTAACTGGTGTAGTGACAAGTAAACGGTTCTTAAGGCAGCTGATAGAAGGAGGACACGTAGACGGTTGGGATGATCCTAGACTTCCTACCATCCGAGGACTTAGAAGACGAGGCTTCACGGCAGAAAGCATACGCAGCTTTATTGAGGAGATTGGCAGCATCCGAAACCAAAGCACGGTTGACATTTCGCTCTTGGATCATTGTCTCAGGCAAGATCTAAAAGCAAAAGCGATTAGCGTCATGGCTGTTTTGCAGCCTCTAAGGGTCATCATTACTAACTACCCGGAAAATGACACGGAACTGCTAACGATTGAAAATAACAGCGAGAACGAGGCGCTAGGGAGTAGAGAGGTTCCTTTTTCCAAAATCATCTATATTGAGCGCGACGATTTTATGGAGCAGCCGTCCAAGGGCTTTCACCGGCTTAGCCTGAATACCGAGGTAAGGCTGAAGGGGGCGTATTTCATCAGGTGCGAGGAAGTGATTAAGGATCGGGATACCGGTGAAATTACAGAGCTCCACTGTACCTACGATCCACTCACGAAGAGTGGTACCGGGTTTGCCGGGCGTAAGGTAAAGGGGACGATCCATTGGGTCTCAGAGAGCCACGCGATTAAGGCTGATATCCATCTATATGAGAAATTGTTGCTTGACCAGGAGAACCCGAAGGATAACGAAGATTGGACGACCAAGATAAATTCTGACTCAAAGGTTACCCTAAAGGACGTTTTAATGGAACCTTTCGTAGAACATGCCCACCGGGAACCGAATTTTCAATTCTTACGTCATGGCTATTTTTGCCTAGATAAGAAGTATACAAACGGTGAACGCCTTGTATTTAACCGTATCGTGCCGTTAAAAGATACTTGGAGTAAAAGATGAAGCAACTAAAAATCCAGTTTTGAACATTGTTTATTGAAAATATTGGTATTTATGTGTATGATTATTTAAACTCAATACTGTGTGTGACTGGCGTAAACATGGAGAACCATGAGGGAGTACACAGATAAATAGCCGTACGCCTGGGCAAAGTATTTGATCAATGATCAAGTGCTTTTTTTGTTTTCATAATAGAAAGGTCAGGTGTTCCAAATGAAAATGGCTTTTATTCTGTTTGTACAGGAGCATTACTATTAGGGGCAGCTGGTTTTTTATCTGGAAAAAGGGCAACAACAAACCCTCCAGCTTACGATATTCTCGAATCATATTGCGAAGAAGTAGTTAGAGCAAGAATTGTTAGGGACGGAAATGTTATTACGGGTGGTGAAGTTGCTACTTCGATTGACCTGGGATTGTACTTACTTGAATACATTACTGATGCAGAAACGGTACGAAAAATACAAAAATCAATGGACTATCCTTACTATCAGACAGGCAAACTTGAATCTGACTATATTTATTAAAGATACTTAATAGGGGGGCTCAGATGAACATTCGACTTATTACATGTAATGACACAGAGGATGTTATAAACATTATGATGGAACATCGAATACAATTTCCAAAGTTCATAATAGAAAAATATCCGTCCAGATGGAATGAGTTCTTTAAGAGAGAAAATGATAAAATTGGATTTTATGTTGCGTGTGACGATGGGGAGAGCAATGCAGTCCATGGCTATGCAGGATATATATTTAACGATGAGGTAGGCCTTTATGAAATAGTTGGAGTAGCAGTAAAAAAAGATTTACAGCGTCAAGGTATCGGTAAGGAGTTAATCAACACTATTTGCAACAGAGTTAAAAAGATGCAGCAAAGTAAGATTATTCTTTACACATTAGGTCATGAGATGAATGAGACTACATTAACATTTTATCGAAATATAGGCATCGACATGGTATCCCAGGATAAAGACTTTTTTAGAAGTGGTTACAATAGAGTTACGTTTATTAAAGATCTTACCCATTATGCTGATTGAGCAGGTGTATATTACTGTATTGTGAGGATTCGTGATGATAGATTTTCTATGCCATTATTTTGATGAAGCAACAGGACCTTTTCGCAATTTATCCGATCTGGAACCAGCAGAAGCTGAACAAGTCCTTAACGAAATTCGTATTCAGAGGAAGGGATTTGCGAGTAATAGATCAATGGACTATCTGACAATTCGTCGAAGTCTTGAAACGAAAGCAAGAGAATTATTTATTCTTAAAGGTGGAAAGCCTATTCGAAGGTACCCTCATTACATGACTGTTGGTGAATGTCCATGGCTCTTAGAGTGGTTTGAGAAGAGCAAGGAGCTTCGAATACCAGTTTCCTCATTCGATCCTGATTCCATAAGCTTTACGTATGGGGATTTATTTCCAACGATGAGATACGGGGATGGAAAGAAGTATCGAGGGCAGATATATACGTTAAATGAGATCAATCAAGTAATAAATGAATTCGGAATTCCGCAAGAATGGAATCCTCAGGGCAATTATGGACCAGAAAGGTACATAGAAGTACAAGTTTGGGATGATGAACCATTAACCGCCTGGCTATTGAAATAATGGAGACTATAGCTTAATTATTTGACTATTTCCTTTCCTAAGAATGTAGTAAGTATGATAATCCCTTTGTATCACATGTCTTGTTTGTTTAACGTATGATTATTTATATATTTGTCCTCCTGCATAAAGGAATTTTATGGTACTTGTAGAATGTTAACGTCTATGGAAACTGCGGCTAAGGTTTGATGATACCTAATGATCAGACTTCGATCCGTTAACATTCCAGATGGTAATAACTATAATATTTAGGAGGGTATCCAAATGAAGTTGAGTGTTACCGTTTTACTAGTCTTACTCCTGTCTTTTACAGGTGCCGGGACGCTATTCGCAGCAGATCAAAAGATGGCGAATGACCAGGTGTCTGTCCAGGTGGACGGTCGCAATATTGTGTTTCCGGATGCTAAGCCATATTCGGTATCGGCAAGCGTTTACCTCCCCGTCCGGATCGTTGCAGAAAATATGGGGATTCCTGTTATTTGGGATTTGAATACTAAATCGGTACGTATCGGTGAGGGAGATACAGTTGTAACGTTTAAACCGGAAGCTGCTATGAGCGGGAATAAGCCCTTTCTGAAGGATAATCGGGTCTATGTCGATCTTGCGTTCATTCAAGACAAGCTGGGTGCTGGAGTTGTCTGGACTAAAGAGACAATGGCGGTTTCTATCAAGACTAAATCGAATGTGTTAAAGGGAGTTCAGTTGTACAAGCAGTCAATGGTGAAGCTTACCGGCGAAAAGGTGATATACGTCGATCCTTATAAGGTGGATGGAGAGCCTATGGATGGAGACATTATTTTTATTACACATACGCATGGTGATCATTTCAACATCAATGAAATCCAAAAGGTAGCTAAAAAAGATGCTACAATTGTATTTCCAACTAAAGAGCAGGATAAATTGACAGCAGCCGGATTCGAAAAAGTGATCGGTGCAGTTCCTAATGAAGAAGGGACTGTGGATGGTATTTCCTATAAGGCTGTACCTGCGTATAATACTCAATCCAGTAATCACCCGAAAGATAAGGAATGGGTAGGGTATATTATTAAGGTGAACGGAGCGTCTTACTACATGGCTGGAGATACGGATTTGATTCCGGAGATGAAGGACATCGATGCAGACGTTGCCTTCCTTCCAATGGGTGGCACGTATACGATGGCTTACGAGGAAGCAGCTAAAGCAGCAAATATTATTCATCCGCGAATTGTTATCCCGTATCATTATGCCGATGTAGTCGGCACCCGTGACGACGCGGTAAAATTTATTGATTTGATTGAACCTGGAATAACAGCTATATTGATGAAAGAGTAGTAGGAGTTCAATAGCAACTAGGATGGGGCTGCCGGTAATTTCGGCAGCCTCATTGTGCTATATGGCAGGATGCAGAATTATTGAAGCAAACAAAGGTTGCAAAATTTTTTGAGGAGGATATGAATATGAAAGTATGCCTAGTTGTTAGAGTAATTGACGAAAATGAGTATATGCTTGCTGGTTATACTAGAAGCATAGAGTTACCTTTTGTTCCAACCTTAGGTCTGAAGTTTAAACAAGGAAGTGGTACCACTATGTGGGATACTGAACTTGGAGAGCTGAGTCCTGTTATAAAAGAAGTTGTTTATAATCTTGATGAAGAGACTGTTTATTGTTTGTTTGAGATAAATGAATCGCTGCAATCGAGTTTTTGGACTGAAATTCCAACAGATGTTCTTGAAGACAGCTTTGAGCTAAACCAATTTGGTACTATTCCCAATTAAAGACAATAAAAAATAATTTAAGGGAGTGGTACGAATGGAAGAGAAGTTTACATTTTTTTGGAGGACGCAATCGCCTTTTTAAAGATCCAAGACAACAGAAAGCATTAGGTAGAGCTGTTAAAAATTTTGATAGAGTAGTCTGGGAAAGTAAATGCAGAGAGTATGTTTACTTGGCAAATAAGGCCAAATTTTTGCAGAATGACGATATTCTAAGAGAGCTGCTTAAAACTGTTGGTACAACGATTGTTGAGGCAAGTCCCGATGATAACATTTGGGGAATAGGGTTATCAGCTGAGGATCCAATGGCTCAAAACAGATCTATTTGGAAGGGAACAAACTGGCTTGGTGAAGTTCTAACTAGTTTACGTGATGAGATAGCAGTTGGACAAAACAACAATCTGGGATGATCCATCCCTCCGAAACCAAAGAGCAGTTTGCCGCGGCAGCTGCTCCTTGGTTTACTAAACCACTAAAATAGAAAGTTAGGTCATTGATATTCAAGCATCCAGCAAGAAGTCCATTGAGGAGACAGCTCATGGGCTTTTTTATTATCACTTTGTATGGATTAATGAGAAATATTTTATACTTGGAAATGCAATGTGGGCAGTCCGTCACTACGAAAGGACAGTATAACATAATGGATAAAAGAGGTTAAATTGGATTTATAGAGAAATAACATATGTAGTTTAATTGCTATATACGGAGGGGAAAACAAGCATGAATTTAAAGGTGGAGACATTCGACTTACAAATGGCAGACATCTCTGCTTCTAAGCTACAGGATGTCAGAGCTGAGGAGCTTGATATCAATAATGTCAGCTTAGCAAAGACAAAAATTAATAACACGAACATGAGCAAAATGAATTTGAATGATGTAAACATGGGTGGAATGAAGATTTCAAATGCTAATTTATCAGATGTAGAAATCAAGCATGCTAATTTTAGCCACGCTGTTCTTGATCATATCCATTTATTTGGAACAGAATTTCACAATGTGGTCCTTCCTAAGGAAGAAGACGGAAACTTTAATCCCGAAGGACAATATAAACCAATAAGTTTTCATAACTGTAATCTGTCAAACGGGCAGCTAAGAAGCTGTGATTTATCAAATGTTGAGATCGTAGATTGTGATATTTCAGGATTAAAAATAAACGGTATCCTAATTTCAGATTTAATCAAAAACAGAGCTTGATAATAAAATACTCTTGATTTACCCCCACTATCCCTAAGTAAGCAGTTCCCATAAATTTGAAGCCTAATATCATCAACTGCTTACTCCCCTTTTAAGCCCCCTAGAAGGACTTGGACATACATCCCATATTGCATTAATAAAAGTTTTGACAATGAAAGGAAGATTATATATAATTCAATTGAATTCTTGAATATAGGTGGCGATGAGATGGATGTACCCAACGGAAGACCTTTCAAAGATGCTATTTATAAACAATTTGCTCGGATCGGAAAATGTTTATCTAGCGAAAGGCGGCTTGAGCTTCTCGACCTGCTGTCTCAAGGCGAGAAGTCCGTCGAAAAGCTTGCTCAACAGACGAATATGACCATAGCCAACGTGTCTCAACATCTTCAAGTCCTCTCTGAAGCTTGTTTGGTGACATCCAGGAAGAAGGGAACATTTGTGTATTATGAGTTGGCGAACACGGCGGTCAACGAATTATTGCTGTCTTTATGGCAAGCAGGAGAGCACCAGCTTTCAGACATACAGAGGATAAAAGAACAATTTTTGAATCCTAGTGACAGCTTACATAAAATTACTTTAGATGAAGTATTGTCTAGACAAAAGCTGGGAGAAATCATTCTAATTGATGTACGACCTATCGAAGAGTACGAATATGACCATGTTCCTGGAGCGATTTCCATTCCGATGAATGAATTAGTAGAGCAAATGAATAAGCAGCCTAGTAATCTTGATATTGTAGTTTACTGCCGCGGCCCTTACTGCGCATACGCGGCACAAGCAGTAGAGGTGTTACGTAATAAAGGGTTTCAAGCATACAGGTTGGAAGAGGGGATAAATGAGTGGAAACAACACATGAAGTCCTTACCGTTTTCGGATGAAAGAAAAATGAGGTGACATTATATCATGGAGCTCAAACAGACCGCGGTCAAAAGAAGAGAAATGCTGCTTATTACTGCTGTAGCTCTCGGCACCTTGCTAAACCCGCTCAATACCACGATGATTTCGGTTGCTTTGGCCCGATTGCAAGAGGATTTCCAGCTTTCATTTGCCGACGTATCATGGCTTATCTCCACTTATTATTTGGCCAGCGCGATTGGACAGCCGCTCATGGGCAAGTGGAGCGATTTGTTCGGCCGCAAAAAGGTGTTTATGCTCGGGCTGCTGCTCGTCACCTTGTCGTCGAGCCTCGCTCCGCTGTCTCCTAGCTTCGGTTGGCTAATCGGGTTTCGGATCATCCAGGCTATGGGCAGTTCGGCTTTGTTTCCGTCCGGCATGGGAATGATTCGTAGTCAAATTACTTCCAATCAAGCGAAGGCGCTTGGCATCATATCGATATTTTCCAGCACATCGGCTGCATTCGGTCCCTCACTTGGCGGATTGTTACTGCACTACGGAGATTGGCCTCTGATTTTCCTTTGCAACTTTCCGTTTATTATCGGTTCCTTTTTGCTTGCATGGAAGGTATTTCCAAAAGATCCGAAAGCGGCCGGGCGCGCAGCCGATATGGATTGGCCGGGCGTCGCGTTATTTTCTGCTACCATTTTCATGTGGCTGCTGTTTTTCCTGTCGCTGGCTGATGGTTTAAGTCTATGGAAGCTCATAGTCGGAGCGGGATTGTCGTTTTGGCTTTACCGATATGAGCTGAGACAAAGCAAGCCGTTTATCAATGTTGCATTTTTGCGGAAAAATATGAATGTAACCCGTATCTATGCGCAGTTTATTTTGACGAATATCGCATTTTATTCCATCATGTTTGGCATTCCGTCTTACTTGCAGCGTGTACAGATGATGGACCCTCAGAAGACTGGCCTTGTCATGTTGTCGATCGCCGGCTTTAGTGTTTTGGTTACGCCGCTGGTCGGGCGTTGGATTGACCGGAGCGGATCCAAGCCGACGCTGATTGCCGGAACGGTTTCGGTCGTTGGGGGAAGCTTACTGTTGTTGCTCATTCAGGATCAGGCGAGCGCGGTGACGATATTCCTAGTACTTTGCGTGCTCGGGATCGCCAACGGCTTTAACAATTTGGGCATGCAAACGGCACTTTACGATTTCGTAACGAAAGAAGAAACCGGCATTGCCTCCGGACTTTTCATGACTTCCCGGTTCATCGGAACGATTCTTTCTTCTAGCCTGCTTGTAGCGCTCTTCGGCAAAAACATCACCACCCCGCATCTGCACAGTATGGCGTGGATATGTGCGGGAATTGGTGTGCTAATGCTTGCTTTGACCGTGAGGATGCCCAGAGGGAACGTGCGAAAAGGTGTTGAATGATGATTAGTCGGACGTTCAGAAAGTACAATAGCTACATATTTACGACATGGTCCATTATTATAATCATGGGGTGAGATATTGATAACGAAAATTGAAAGTGCCTTGCTTGTAATTGATGTTCAAAATGGCATGTTTCATGAAGCCTACCCTGTATACGACGGTGAGGGTTTACTAGAGCGCATAAGTGGACTTATCCAAAAGGCTAGAGCATGTGGTACTCCTGTTTTATATATCCAACATAATGAAGATGAAGGTTTGGTAACCAATAGTCCAGATTGGAACATACACCCCATGATAGCTCCAGTTCGCGGAGACACCATTATCCAAAAGCATACAGCCGATTCGTTCCATGATACTAATCTCCAAATGAAATTGGTAGAGCTCGGGGTTAGAAAAGTTGTTTTGGTAGGAATTCAAACAGATATATGCATCGATGCAACATGCCGTCGAGCCAACGAATTAGACTTTCAAGTAACTGTGGTCAAAGACTGTCATAGTACATGGAATCAAGGTGAGCAAAGCGCGACACAAATTATAGAGCGTTACAACGATCAATTTCGATCTTTCGCGGAAATTCTTGAATCTTCGAACATTGAATTCTGTTAGCTAGGTGTAAAAGAATGGATCGGAGGCTGTCCCAAAAGGGTATCAGTGAATGAATCAGTCCCAAACTATGTACAAAGACGCCTCCAAAACCACCATATAAGCGGAAATGGAAGCGTCTTTTTTGTAGGGAAATTCCCCTCAGAGTGGGGGTTCGAAAATCGAAAAAGAGTCCGGCCGCTTTTTGGATGTTACTTAAGTGATGGGGCGAGAAGCGCTGTTCAAGGCTGCTAATCTAGAGGAGACCAGGATTTGTCGGGGCCGTTGCGGAAAGAAAGAAAATAGATGGAAATTGTAACGCTAATTCAGCGTGGATATCGCCTGAAATCAATCTAACTGGAAAAACTAACTCTAATAGAGGGGATATGCTGGATATCAGCCCAAATACGTAGAATTAGCATGAGGAATTCCAGCTATAAGACTTGGAACGCTATTTTCGGAGTAACTAACTTGACATTTTCCTGATAATTGCACGGAGTGCGCCAGGCTGCCATGCAATGCCGTAACCGAACCACGAACCTGATACCCGCGATGAGTACGCGCTGGAAAGCGAACTCATCTTATTCATCACTAAGAATACACAAGAATATGCAAAAAGCCTTCAACTATTAAAGTGGAATTGAGGGCTCTTTTGCAACCATCTATTCAGGATAAAATGGTGAAGGGGTTGTCTCAAAATGACTTTTGGGACAGCCCTTTTATATTTCCGATGCCTGTTAATCTGGAAATATTTTTAATTAAATCGCCCTCATTCGATTGTTTCTTGGGTTGTGCTCGACTTCCGCAAGTCCCAATTCCTCCATCAATGGTGGGATATACATCCCGAATCTGCCTCGAAAACCTTTTTTCAAGCCGTACCAGCCGCCAATGGGATTCTCAGGAGAACGTCCCCATGCTTCAACCGTCCCTTCTTTGGCCTGCTTTTGTTCATCGGCGCTACCGAGCTCTACCCAATCACCGTGCTCTTTAAGATTAGCATATAAATCATCAATGCAGCGGTAGTCATAATGCAAAACAGTTTTACCTACAGTGCAGACGAGGATTGTTTTGCCGTCTTTCTCTTCCTTATACATTTCATATTCCGAGGATAGAGGAGGAGTCTTTAATTTCCATGGATGTTCTTTGGTTCCGGATGTAGGCATATATCATTACTCCTTATAGATTAGTTTGTTGTCTCCACGTCAGAATATATCAAAAGAGATCGGTTTGCAAGCCTTTTGTTAAGTTGACACTTAATTAAGTGTATGCTAAATTAATAGCATGATCGATAAAGCCATTCAAGCTATAACGGAGCCTCGGCGCAGAGATATATTACATCTCGTCCGTAAAGGGGAGCTGACCTCAAGCGCCATTGCGTCACATTTTGACGTATCAGCACCTGCTATTTCGCAGCATCTTAAGATTCTGGAAGAGGCGGGACTCGTTGTTGTCAGACGGGCCGGCACCAAACGATTTTATGGCATAAGGAGGGAAGGGTTTGCCGAATTAATGCAGTATATTGAGAGCTTCTGGGACGACAGCTTGTTGCGTTTGAAGGAAGCCGCGGAAGAGGAGGAAAGGAAAAGACATGAATCCAATAAGTAGCAATGATACGATCAAGAAAGAGATTTTTATCGAATGCCGTCCGGAGACGTTGTACTCTTTTTTTACAGACCCTGATAAATTAGTTCGTTGGATGGGGCGCCAAGTTTTACTCGATCCGAGTATCGGTGGTAAATATCGTATTGATGTCAACGGAAGTGACGTTGCTATGGGGGAGTATAAGGAGCTGATCCTTAACGAAAAAATCGTCATGACATGGGGCTGGGAGAAATCGAAGTTGGTACCGCCCGGAGCCAGTACGGTAGAATTCAAATTAACCCCCAAAGATAACGGGACACTTTTAGTGATGACTCATTACGATCTGCCGGCAATAGAAGTTGCCTCACATGTACAAGGCTGGACGCATTACATGCTTCGACTGCAATCGATGGCTCAAGGCCAAGATCCAGGTGTCGATCCGTGGTCTGAAAATGCTATGCATTAATTTTTTGTAATCGCAAACAATTTCCCATAAAGTTCCTATATTTACATATCATATAACTAAATTGGATCAAGGTATGTTGTCAGCTCACGACACAACCTTGATCCAATTTTTGGTTTATGATACTAGTATCGGAAACATTTCTAAGAGCTGAAAAGGGAAGCCTGGAACAAAGATCGAGTTCCATCATGTTGGCTTCTGGGATATTGTCTATTCATCAGGATCTTCAACAATAATTAAATAGCTATTCGAGCGAACCTCACTTCTGTATGATCTGCCATCCAGATCGAACCGATATTGAGCTACTGCATGCCCTCTAATTTTTGAAGTTTCCATATATCCACTAATTCTAGCCAAATAAGTGATGGTGATTCTTGCTTTCGGTATTATATTGCCAACGTATAACAAACCTCCTGCAAAAAGTGAAGCTGCTGGCATCCCTTGAATCTGAATGCTTTCATTTAATAATGTAGCTTCCATAGGAACCAGATCGGCCAGAATAACATCGGTAGTCCAATTCCCGGAGTTGGTTAATTCGAGCACAAATTCGACCGTTTCATCAGGTTCAATAACATCTGGCCGAACATCGACATTCAGCTGAATGACGGGCGAGAACAGCCCTGTGGATACAGTGTTGGACATAATCGTTTCCTGAACCAGCCGTCCGTCAGGGAGGCGAAAAGTGTAATAAACCTTCGCTTGATTAACCAATTCAGCTGTTGTCAATTCTCCAACCAATGCCGTGACGTTTACCTGAAATGAAACGGTAGTTTGTGTATGCGCCCGGAGTGTTCCGAGACGAATTTCTTCAGGCCGACCCCCATTAAATGATTGTCCATTTAGCTGCATGCTGTCCCATATGAAGAGAACTCCTTTGGGCAGCACATCCACAAGTACAGCATCTACGGCAATGGCGGCATCGTTGGTCACAACAAGTTCGTAGATTAGCTTATCACCATGAGTGGCACGTAGCCAATTCACTTGTTTACTTAGGGAGATAGCTGGTTGAATAACGTTGATTGTCACAAAGTTGCTGTCTACCTCTTGATAAGAGTGATCTGCCTGATACCGGATAAAGGCCTGATTGGTAAATTGGGAATCCGCCGGTACCTGTGTAATTTGTACACGGAAGCTGATGCTAATGGAAGTGTCTCGTGCTATCGAGCCTGCCGGAATACCCAGATTGGGATTGGATGATGGCATATAAACCTCGTTAACCATTACACTACCGGGTACGAACACGGCTCCTTCCAATACCCGGAAGGTAGCTACAGCATCATGAATCGTCTGGCTTCCTTGATTCATAACAGAAATTGAATAAGTTACTGTATCCCCGATAAAAGTCTGTTCGGTATTCGCCTTTAAGTGAGCGGCTACCTTAACGCCTTGAACCTGAAGAATGAAGGAGTTGGAAGAAACGGATCCTGTAACCTTTCGTCCCTCATCCGTTTGGAAGCTGAAATCCGCTATACCCTGATTGACTAGCTGAAGCTCCTTTGGCAGGGATATAAGAATAACCTGAAATACAATTTGAACAAGCGTTTGTACACTAACGATACCCAGTTGGATACCCGCAGACGGATGTGTACCAGGAAGAGGAACACCGTCCCTAAGTACGCTGTTGGATATAAAGGCTGTTCCTTCAGGGAGGCTATCATACAGGGTAACCAGAGCGTCTTTATTGCCAGTATTGTGCAGGGTCAGACTGTAGGTAATGGTCTGACCCAGAGTGACTTGAGTATGTTCCGCACTTTTCACCAGCTTGAGTATAGGTCCTACTAATGGTGTGCTCACCGTATTGGAGTATGCAACACTATCAATCCCGGCTGAGCTGAAAGTGACCCGGGATTGATTGAGTAGTAGTTGTTTGGATAGTGAATTGGACGTCATATCGTAATGACCTGTACCTGGAAGGACACCGTAGAAAACCCGCCTGCGGCAATAGAACCAATAGCGATACCTGTATTCGGGTTAGCGGTTGGTCGCGGTGTTCCGTCAATGGTAGTGCTGCCAGTCACAAAGCTGGTTCCAACTGGAATAGGATCAACGAGGATCACATTATTAACGGTTTCGATACCGTTATTGCTGACAACAATGGTATACGTGATTATATCGCCAACCACCGCATCTATTGCAGAGGTACTCTTAACCACGGATATATTAGGAGAGGAAACAGGAATAACCAATTGGTTGGATAGAACACTTCCTGAACGTTGAATTCCATCGGGCGGCGTGAAGGTGAAACTCGCTGTAGCCTGGTTTACAAGCTGTTGTGGTGAAGGCAGTGAGTCGACAGTTACCTGCAGAGTTACTGTGACGTTAATGGAATCACCTGGAGACACAGTGCCTACCGCTATACCTCCAGCTGGATTTGCACCTGGCTGAGGCACACCATTGATTAATACGCTGTTCGGAATAAATTCCGCACCAGTAGGGATGTTGTCTGTCAAAGTGACCTGTGCATCCAGATTTCCGCTGTTGGTCAGGTTGAATGAATACAAAATCGTATCTCCAACAGTAGCATTAGTTGTATTGGCACTCTTAGCGACTGCAATAATCGGCTGATAGACAGGAGTAATAACCGTATTGGAGAAGGAAGCTCCTGAAAAGGCTCCGGAAGTAAAGCTGACAGAAGCTCGGTTGGCAAGTTGTGCCGGATTCGGGAGTGAAGTGACCGTTATAGAGAAGGTCACTATGACGGTAGCTTCTGGTGCAATTGTACCAAGTGAAATGCCTGAGGATGGATTGGCTGCTGGCCGTGCGTTTCCATCTATGGTTACACTGCCCGAATTAAATACGGTTCCTGTTGGAACAGGGTCGGTCAGAATAACATTGCTGACATTGGATATCCCGTTGTTCGTTACGGCTATGCTGTAAAGAACTGATTCGCCAACTACGACATCTGTAGAGAGTGTTGTTTTGAGCACATTCAAGTTTGGAGAGGATACAGGAACCGTTACCGTATTGGAAACTATGGAGCCATTTAACGTGCGTCCATTTGGAAGCGTGAACGAATATGCGGCAGAAGCCTGATTGCTGATTTGCTGATTGGTGGGCAAGGAAACAATAATAACCGAGAATATGACCTCGACATTGGTAGTAACGTTACCAAGCGGTATGCCTGCTGATGGATCAGTCCCAGCTGCCGGAAATCCGTTGATGAGGACGCTATTGGGAACAAATGCCGTACCTGCAGGAATCGTATCCGTTAATGTGACAGAGGCTCCATAGTTGCCAGAATTTGTTATATCTACAATATAGGCGACTGTGTCCCCGACAGTAGCGTCTGTTGTATTAGCACTTTTGGTTGCGGCCAATATCGGCTGATATACAGGAGTGCTTACCGTATTGGAGAAGGTAACGGCAGCGATGGCCCCTGAAGTGAAGCTTACCGTAGATTGATTGTTCAGTACGCTCGGTGTGGGCAGTGAAGTGACGGTTACATTGAAAACTATGGTTACAGTAGTACCTGCCGTTATGGTTCCAAGGGAAACGCCTGTGCTTGGGTTTGCACTAGGTCGGGTTACACCATTTACGGTGACAGAGCCGGCTACCAGCGAGGTTCCTGCAGGGATAGGATCTGTGAATACGACATTGCTGACACTTTCAATTCCGGTATTAGTAAGCACTGTTGTGTAGGTGACAATATCCCCGATGGCTACGGAAGTGGATGGCGTGCTTTTGACAACAGCTACATTGGGAGAGGATACAGGGATAATAACCGTGTTTGATGCCGCCGAACCATTAAGAATGCGCCCGTTCGGCAGGGTAAATACGTAGGCTCCCAATGCCTGGTTAGTTAGTTGCTGTGGTGAAGGCAAGGTAGTAAGGACGACAGAAAACATCACAGTTGTGCTTGAGGCGGCATTGACCACGCCAGCATCAATTCCGGTTGAAGGATCGGTTCCGGGATGCGGTATATTATTGACAAGCACGCTGTTAGGCAAAAAAGTGGTGCCTGCTGGAATATTATCAGTAAGCGTAACTTGGGCCGGATAGTTGCCAGTATTACTTACCACCACCGTATAATTTACGGTATCACCAACTGTCGCATTGATGGTATCCGCATTTTTCACGAGAGTGATGATCGGCTGAAAGACGGATGTGGTGACCGTATTAGAAAAGGTAGTTCCTGAGAAAGCACCAGATGTAAAGCTGACTGCCGCTTGATTATTCAAAACAGCTGGATTGGGAATGGAATTAACGATAATGCTGTACACAATCGCAACAGAAGCAGAGGGGGCTATGGTGCCAAGAGCAATACCAGCAGCTGGGATAGCGGAAGGTGCGGCTACTCCGTTAATAGTAACACTGCCAGCAACAAATGAAGCTCCTGCGGGTGTAGGATCGTTAAATTGTACTTTGCTGATGGCTTCGATACCATTGTTCGTAATTGTGATTGAGTAAGTAACGGTATCTCCGATGGCAACGGATGTGGATGATGTAGATTTGGTAACGGCTATATTCGGGGCGGATACGGGAAAAGTTACGGTATTGGATGTGGCTGAGCCATTCAACAACCTTCCGTCAGGAGGCATAAACGTATAGGTTGCCGAAGCAGTATTGCTCAGCTGTTGTGGTGAAGGCAGGGTGGTGACGACAATTTCAAAACTGGCGCTGACGCTCGTGCCGGCTTTGACCGTACCCAGACTGATCCCTGTTACAGGTGAGGCACCCGGTTGGGGAACCCCGCCTACATTCACACTGTTCGGGGAAAAGACAGCACCTGCAGGAATCGTATCGAACAGGGTAACCACTGCGTCCAAATTACCTGAATTGGTTGCAACGACTGTGTAAATGACCGCATCTCCAACGGTCGCATTGTTCGAGCTGGAGCTCTTCACCAAAGAAATTTGCGGCTGAATAACCGGAGTTATCGTGACATTGGATGATGAAGAGCCTGAGAAGGCACCGGAAGTAAAGCTGACCGTAGACTGGTTGTTAATTTGTGAAGGAATCGGCATGGTTATCTTCTCCTCAAATGTTACGGTAACCGCAGCGCCTGGGGCCAAGGTACCGATTGGAATGCCGGATGACGGATTTGCGTTCGGCTGGGAAACACCGTTCACAACTACGCTTCCGGATATGAATGATGTATTATTGGGTAGGATATCGCTTAGATTTACGTTATTGACATTAGCGATGCCTTTATTAGTTACAACTATTGTATAGGTGAGTGTATCACCAGTGACGACGAATGCAGGACTAGTGCTTTTAACCAAGCTTACGTTAGGCACGGATACAGGAACTGTCAGCACATTGGAATTAGCTGTGCCAGGCAGTTGACGACCATCAGGCAGATTAAAGCTGTAAGAAGCTGCAGCCTGGTTCACAAGCTGTTGTGTGGAGGGAAGCGAAGTGATCGTCACTAAAAAGCTCACAGCAATGGAATCCCCAGGAGCTACCTGCCCAACCGGAATTCCTGTAATAGGGCTTACTCCTGGTGTGGGTACACCCCCTATAATCACGCTGTTAATGTCAAAGGTCGCTCCAATTGGAATATTATCGGTTACTGTCACATTGGCCGCGATATTTCCAGCATTGCTGACTTGGATCAAGTAATTAAAGGTATCTCCTACGGTTGCGTTCGTGGTGCTCGCACTTTTACTCAATGCTACAATTGGCTGATATACAGGTGTGACGACCGTATTTGAAACTGCAGTCCCGCTAAATGAACCAGACTTATAGGCAACTTTGGCCAAGTTGCTGAGCTGAGCAGGGCTCGGCAGTGATGTGACCTTGATTTGAAAGGTGACGGTTATAGCTGCTGACGGATTAATAGTGCCCACAGAGATACCTGAATCGGGTCTTGCGTTTACCGCTGCAGCTCCATTTATTTTTACACTTCCTGCAATGAAGGCAGCCCCTGCCGGGATCGGATCGGATATCACCGCACTGGTAATGGCCTCTATTCCGGTGTTGCTGACAACGAGTGTATAGGTCAGCACATCGTTGACGGCTGCTGCCGTCAGATTGACACTTTTGCTTATCGATACTTGGGGGGGGGACGCAGATAGACTCAAAGTATTTGAACTGCTTGAGCCAGAAAGGCTTCTACCGCTCGGAAGCTGATACGTATATCCGGCTATCCCCTGGTCCGTCAGTACCGGAGGAGAAGGAAGTGAATTCAGCAAGGTTTGGAATGTTACGGTTACTGTGCTGCCTGGTGTTATGGCTCCTATCGGAATACCTGTATCAGGGGAGATTCCAGTTCGAACAACGCCATTCACGGTAATGCTGTTCGGTATAAAAATCGAGCCTGCAGGAATATTGTCGGTCAAGGTAACCTGTGCGGCAATATTGCCAGTATTGCGAACTATCAATGTATACGTCACGTTGTCTCCAACGACAACGTTAGAAAGACTGGAGCTTTTGCTGATCCCAATAATCGGCTGGTAAACCGGGGTAGTCGTGATGTTAGATAATGATATTCCGGTGAAGGTGCCAGAACTGTAGGATACGGTTGACTGGTTCACAAGCTGGGCAGGTGCGGGAAGCGAAGTGATCAGCAGCTGAAAGCTTATCGATACGGAGGTGCCTGCTGCAATCGTACCTATGGATATCCCGCTTGCTGGCACAGCGGTTGGCCTTGCCGTGCCACTTACGGTAACACTACCTGCGACCAGAGCGGTACCGGCTGGAAGAGGATCTGTAAATACGACATTGCTGACAGCCTCTACGCCGTTATTAGATACGACAGACGTATAATTAATCGTATCACCCACAGCTGCATCCGCTATACTAACGCTTTTGACGATTGTAACATTAGGCAGCGAAACGGGAACTGATAAGGTGTTTGAAGAAGCAGAACCTGAAACTGTACGTCCATCCGGTGGTTGGAAGGTATAAGTTGCATTAGCTTGATCTACCAGTTGGGGAGGAGAAGGGAGAGTGTTAACGAGCACTTGGAAAGTTACAGTTGTCGTGACCCCGGCTGCCACAGTACCAATAACCACACCGGTAGACGGGTTTGCACCAGTAACGACGACACCATTGATTCTAAAGCTGTTTGGCACAAAAGTGCTTCCTGCTGAGATATTATCGGTGATCGTCGTCAACGCTCCAATATTGCCTGAGTTCACAACCTGCAAGGTATAGGTGACCAGATTGCCTACCGTTGCGTTGGAGGTGCTTGCGGTTTTGGCAATCGTAAGGATAGGAGAATACACTGGAAGTGTCACACTATTGGAAGGAATAACACCGGTAATAATCGATCCTCCAGCAACGCTTTGAAAAGTAAAGGCAGCATTAGCCGTATTCACAAGCTGTTGTGGACTCGGTACAGACGTTACGTTAGCCCGGTATGTAACGGTAATCGAGCTGCCGAAGCTTAATGAGCCGAGTGGAGCTCCCGCTGTAATGTCATAGGTAGGCTTGACTACACCTGCAACGCTAACAGAGCCATTTACAAAAGAAGAGCCGGGGGGCAGAGCATCCGACAGAACGACACTCGCAGCGCTAGCCGTTCCTGTGTTGCTGACTGTTACCGTATAGGTCACGGAATCTCCATTGATGACGCCGGACACATTAGCACTTTTGACAACATTGATTTGGGGCGCATTTATATCTACCTGGATAGCGTTTCCATTAACGACGTAGGCATCTCCGGAAGTAGTCAGGCTTAGAACTGCCGAAGATTGGTTATTAGCCAGTCTTGCAGAGATATCTACGTTGGTAATATCCCATCCTTGTCTTCCTCCAGTAATATTGGTTCCTGGAGCACCGTTAGTTTGGTTGCGGTTACCGAAGGTGCCCGTTGTGTTGAGCAATCCTGCGTCGTTGTTAATTTGTGAGGCAAAGAAGTTGGCGGCGAAATTATTTGGCCCCGATAAAGCTACCAAAGAGGTGGTTGTTGGTCCGAATAGCGCCTGATCTCCTGTTCGGTTCGCATCTCCTTCCTGGGCACTGAAAATGGCCCTGCCACCTAGAGCCCCTGTCACAGGTGTGGCAAAACCGGTAATCGTTGTGTTAACCGCCGACGATGTTGCTTGAACGAGTACCGCTCCGGCCCGGATTGACATATTGCGGAAGGGAAGGGAAGGGTTCTGGTAAATAACACCGAGTGTCCATCCCGCATGGTTTGCTGTTGAATCGCCTGGGATAACAATCGTTCCAACCACACCGCTTGTTATATAAGTACCAGCCATGCCTTGCTGTATAAGTGAGGTGACGTTAGCTGAACGAACATAAGCGAGGGCCCCATTTCCCAGATCGACCTGATTCGCTGTTGCGGAATCGGGCACGATGCTTGATGTTGCTACCGGTGTAGTAAACGTAACAGGATTATTAATCGCCGAGGTGAGATTGACCGTACCATTAACGTAAGTACCACCCCAAATTAATTCTGCGTACAGCACAGTACTACCGGTTGGCAAGCTCAAAATCGCGGCCGAGCTGTTGCTTTGGTACAGACTTGTAGTCCCACTTGGATAGGTACCGTAAGTAGAACCGGTATTTGTTGTAATGAAAGCACCGATACTGTCTAGCACGCCGGGTACACCTGCTGTATCGGATCGGCTTAATCCTAAAGTATTTCCTGTAAAGGTGATAGCGCCGGTTGCGTTGAACGTAGCTCGAACTATGAGAGGAATGTTTATCACCCCCTTGATCTCGATAAAGGAAGACCACTTTTGCAAACCAATTTTCAAAATTCCCCAATTAAGTATATTACCTTTATCCCAAAACTTGTTTGTCCAAATGTAAGAATTATTAATACTCAAAATTCTACCTTCCATTCATGTGAAGCCAGCAGCTGGAATAGTAAAAAAGAGGGCTTACGCCCTCCAATTAACTTTCATTTCTCCACCACTCGATTTCAACTGTCTTCAAGCTGCCTTTTCCTTCTGTACGCCTCCAATGAGCGGGGTTCAAGAAAAGTCTGCCGACTCATATGCTCAAGCTCATCATGCGAAATGTTAAGTTTGACAGCCACCAGATGATACATAATTTCGTGTACGACATTAACTTCTATATCCTGCAGTAATTCCAGCTCATCCGTCTCATAGAGCGGCGGAACATAGGGCGGTTTGTAAAATAGCTCCATGCGAAGCAGCCGGAAATCGAAATCTGGTTGCGGTTCAACGTAACCCGCAAGATCTGGACAGCGCGCTCCATGAGATGGCTGATAAAAATGGGATGTCCAATAGCGCGGGGTAAACTGATCGAACTTTTGCTTCAAATAAGGATTGGACATGTGAACAAAGCTGTGGGCATAAGGGGACAAAATACAGACGACCGCCTTATGAATGCACAGTCTGTATAGTTCCGACATCACCTTATGGAGGTCCTGAACATATGGCAGGGAGCGGCTGGCCATAACAAAATCAACCGAATTGTCTGGCAGCGGAATTGCTTCATTTAGATCCCAAACCAGGTCGACACCCGGCAATAACTGACGATCGATACCAAAAAAACCTGGAGCTTTATCCAACCCGCAGCCGATATCGATTTTCACCTATATCACTCCTTCCTGACCTCATAGTAATGGTTACCACCATTGTATTAAAAATCGCGGAAGTGGACTCGGCTATGTACCTATAGGGCACAAGTTTAAGCGTTCATTATATAGAGAGACAACACGGATTTTCTTGTTCAACGACTCAAATGTACCTATGATGATAATTCCAATAAACTCCACTCGTGGGATGTGAACTTAAAATAAGCAAATCTATACAAGCTATTTTCTCTTTTTCCAAATCGATACACCTTTATTATTTAGTAGAAGATACAAGTACTCGCATTATAGACTATTGATGAAATCGTACGATAAATAAGGGCATGGGGGGAGGTAAACATTGTTGAGACCTTTAATACAACTACTTCATTTTGGTTATCATCAGGCGATGAGCTGTATATTTCCTGTTGCTATCTTTGGAACTTTAGCTCTCTCTAGCATAATAAAGGTACCTTTCATTCATCGTTACGATACCATTCTAATTATATTGCTTGGGGTGCAATACCTCATGTACCGCAGCGGATTAGAGACACGCGATGAAATCAAAGTTATCTGTATATTTCACTTTATTGGTTTGGTGCTGGAGTTATATAAGGTATGGATGGGATCATGGTCATACCCTGAGCTTGGGTATACGAAGCTGCTCGGTGTCCCGCTTTATAGCGGATTTATGTACGCAAGTGTAGCAAGCTATATGTGTCAGGTATGGCGGAGATTGCGGATGGACATGACTGGCTGGCCTGGGTTAACTTCTTCGGTACTGCTAGGTGGAGCTATCTATTTCAACTTTTTCACCCATCATTTTATGCCCGATTTTCGTTGGTGGCTGACGGCGCTTGTATTTATTGTTTTCCGGAAAACATGGATCATATATCGGGTTCGGACTGTAACTTATCAAATGCCCTTAACGCTTGCTTTTATCATTGTAGGTTTTTTTATCTGGTTAGCTGAGAATATTTCCACATTTTTGGGTGCTTGGAAATACCCTGACCAGCAAGAAACCTGGCAACTAGTTAGTTTTAGTAAGATCAGCTCGTGGTTCCTTTTAGTAATTATTAGCGTCATTATCGTTGCCCAACTTAAACATGTTAAAGCTAGTCGAGCAACGAACGTTTCAGGGTCCAGTTACACCTAGCTCTTGGATTAATTTTTTAAATGTATCGTATGCAGGTTTCGGAGAATAATCATCCCGCATAATACCATATTGATGGAAAAGATCTTCTTTGGAACTATCGGCATCCCGGAGTCCAAAGAGCTCGTAATGAGAAATGTTAAGCTCAAGACGCAATTCATAGATCGTTCGGATAACCGTCTCAAGAACTTTCACTTGTTGCTCATAAGATCTTTCTATATTGGCAACAGGGTTCTTTCCCGTAGGCCATCCATTTTCTGTAACCCGTATAGGGATTGAGGCGGGATACCGGCCGTAACAAGATTTTTTTCCCGTAAATTGAGGAGTGTGCGTTTTACAGAAGTGGATATTTCTTTTATATCGAGAGGTTGTTCTTCGAATACATCCACATAAAAATTATGTCCAACAAAATCGACACAATCTATAAAGGTGTTTCCTCCAAGCTTACTGAGATTAACCCAAAAATCAGGAACCGCCATTGGACCATCGGGGACTGAACCGAATCCAATTTTTATCGGGAGATTATTCTCTTGGGCTTCTTTCTTTGCTGCAATGACTCCTTCTACAAGGGCTTGAAGTATATACGGCTTCGAACCTTCCATAAACGACAAATTGGGTTCGTTTGTTATTTGAAGAGAAGCTAGTTGGGAGCCGTATTGGTTAATGACTTTTCGAATAAAAGTAAGCCAACTTTCAAGTTCTATTCCAGGTTCTTGTTGGTTCGTCCAATCTCCGCATCCCACGGTTAAATCTCCTAATAAACCGGCCTCTGAATAACGATCCGCATTTAATAACATTTTTGATTCCCATTCTTTTGTATAAATGAGATAGTTTCTTGGGAAAAGCTTTTTTGTCTCGCCTCGAAGATCTCGGAGTACCCATTGAATCTTATCGTAGTTATCCTGCGATCCGACAGCCAAGCCAAAAGGCGTACCTGCCACACTTAGCGGGTAAATCCCGAAGGTTAATCCAGAAGAAATGGATTGTTCTCTTTGACTCATTGTATACCTCCATCTTTTATTCAGTCCCATAGACTAAAACTCAATAATTAATCAATTCCCACAATATCAAATAAATACACCTATTACCACAACTGGCTTATGAAACTACTAGTTCGATCCCGCAGCAGGGGGGTCACCAAGTATTGACATTAGTTTGACATCAAACTATAATGCAGTTATGGAAACTAGAGATGTCATTTCAATAATCTCCAAAATTAGAGAGAAAGTTAATAGGTTCATTTTAGCAGAGATGGTGAAGCAGGGGATAGAGGGTATTGGCACTTCGCATGGTGATATCATCTATGCGCTTTTTAAGAATTCCAGACTCACAATGGCGGACATTTCTAAGAGGATAAATAAGGATAAATCTACGGTCACAGCACTTGTTGACAAGTTGGTCCGACTCGGATATGTGACAAAGGAACGGGACAGAGAGGACACGAGAATTGTTTATGTTGCTTTAGCTCCTAAGGGGAGTGAACTGGAACCGATCTTTGAAGCAATATCTAAAGAATTATTAGACCTGTTTTACTTAAACATCTCAGATAAAGAAAAAGAAGATTTACTTAATATTTTAAAAAAGATTTACAATAATTTTTAAAAATTTTTAATCAAATAGTTTGATATCAAACTAAATAACGAGGAGGAGAAAATCATGAGAGATTTCACGAAAGAATTGCCAGATCATACGGAGAAATACATTGGGGAATACGATTTATTTCTAGAGATATTCGAGGGGGAGAACCTCCCAAAAGCAGCTAGCAATAGACCCCCTTTGCTTTTTGTACACGGTGCGTTCACAGGAAGTTGGATGTGGAGCAAATACATTCCTCACTTTATCAGTGAAGGGTGGAAATGCTATGTCATGAACTTGAGAAGCCACTATAAAAGTAGGCTGCTGGATATGACGAAGATAACATTCGAAGATTACTTGGAAGATATGAAAGAGGTTATCGCAGAGTGCGATGTTCCGCCGATTCTTGTCGGATTCAGCATGGGGGGAATCTTGAGCCAGAAGTTGGTTGAAACCACCGAGATTTCCGGTTTGGTATTGATCGATTCGGTCATCAGCAGAGAAGTTTATGAAGTAGTACCATACAAGGAATTAGACCAGTCGACACCTGGCATCATAATGCCTGCACCAAACCGTGAAGAGCTTTCAAGCATAGATGAAACGGCAGAAGACATTGAATTCCAAAGAAAGTATTTGACAATGGAGTCCTCGAGGGCATTTAACGCTTTTGTTTTTTCAATCGAAGCCAAGGGTATCTCTATTGACAGCCGTTCTTTTTCTTGCCCTTGCTTAGTTGTCAAAGCAGTGAACTGTGACGATGACGATCGTCGGGGAAGAGTGACAGCGGAGCACCTCCGTGCTGAATATAAGGGGCTGTGGAACACAACTCATACCGGTGTGCTCGTAGGGCAGAGATATATGGAATCCGTAGATACAATCATGGAATGGTTAAAAAGATTTTAAGATCCACAGAGGTTCTTGTCATTGCTCGATGATAAGAACCTTTTTGCATCCCCGAAAGCAAACTGATTGCAGTGTTAATGCTTCACAAAAGATGTTTTTGGCCCTTGTCGATAGAAATAACGTCCTGGTTCGGTAACAGCAGGGTTTTGAGAAAAATATGATATTGGCAAGAATATAAATGTAGGCTCAATTAGATAATAAAAAAGATAGTCCTATAATCTTATCGGGGTACAAAAGATGAATCATCAACAAAATAAAAGATACATCCAATTGATGAATAACGTTTCAACAAACACCAGTATCTTATATCCCATTAATCCTTGGATTCCGCTTTGGTGGTCAGCCGCTTTTCCTGGCTATGGGCATTGTTTTATGAATAATTACTTGATTGGATACTCTCTTATTATTTTTGAGTTCACCATTAATAATCTGGCTAAAATAAATCAAGCGATTTATTTTTCTATGATCGGCGATTTTACAGGTGCAGCTAAGGTCATCGACCTTAGATTTTTTTATCTGTATATCGGCGTTTATATTTTCACAATGTTCGATTCTTACCGTAGAGCAGCAGATTTGAACAATACGTACATATTATCCTATCGAAAAACTAAAACCATCAATTCGACATCGGTTTCATCATTTAGTGTTAATGGATTGAATAAAGTAAGTCCGTCAATTGCTATGTTCTGGGAAATGATGATGCCAGGCTTAGGTTCTTTATATTTAAACCATATAGTTTCGTTCTTTTTCAGTGTGGTTACATGGGTTTTGACTATTTATAGTTCCCGCTTTTACGTTGGTCTGTATTATTCCTTTATAGGAGAGTTTGAGAAAGCGAAGTCAGTTGTGGATCCTCAATGGTATTTGTTCATACCCTCGATATACGCTGGGTATATCCACTTTTCCTACTTGGAAGCCGTTAAGAACAACATACAATATAAGCTTTCTCAATCTCAATTTCTTAAATCCCAGTATCAGAGCAAATCGTTTAAGTTACCATTTCTTATGAAAAAAGGGGAAGCGCCCATGTATATCGTAGCGTCTTTCGAGCACTCGGTTTCTATAGAAATCGCCTTAACTGAGCTGGAACAACTGGGTATACAAAAGGCAGATATTTTAGCCTTACCATTGAATGTGCGAACCGAAAAGACTAAATTATTCGATAACGCGCATTATTCAGATGGGGTAAGCTTCGTTGATCTTGCCACCATTCTTGGTTCCATATTCATGCTATTAGGTGGCATATATGGCTTTGTTCTCAAGCTCGGACCCGTTTTATGGGCATTATTTGGACTAGTCATAGGTGGTGTATTAGGTTTTATTATAAAGCTTATCGTCATAAAGAAGAAACCTGCGCTTGATATATTTGGCAGAACAAGAGCAACCGAGGTTTTCATGATGGTCAAATGCAGCCAAGAACATGATGGGAGAGTCAAAGATATATTTTGGAGAAATAAAGCGTTGGGAATCACGAATTACAATGAAGAGCCTAATTGGTAATACCGCTTATCGAGTAAATCGCCAAGATTTCCAAGAGAAAAGGACATTATAAAAAGCAGCCCTTTAACAAAAACTTGGGAGAGATAAATTGCTACCCCAGTTGAGCCTAATGTTAAAGAGGCTGTTTGGTTGTTAGTATCCAACTAATCCATTTGCGAGATCAGGAGCTTCTGAAGCTGCTGAAGTAAGATAATGTTCCAATTATCATATCATATTCGGCCAACCTTTAGAAACGGATTGGTGGTACATCCGGAACCGGATTGTCATTTTTCGGATGAATCTGAGTAACATTTTACCATTTTATCCGCTGGATAAGATGGATTATCTCTTCTTGTTCCTCTTTGCAAATTTGCCAAGTTCGAATTTCATTGATAATTTTCTCCATATTGGTATAGCCTTTGGCCAGACCGTTTAGACGTCCAGCCAAGGTTGCGTTCGTCAGCGCTTCTTCGGATGGAAAGAGCGCTTTAAGCTTGTCGATCGCATCTGGATATCGTTTCAAATAATATTTCTGATGCCTTTCCTCAGCAGGATAAAAGCCGGTATAGGGAGCAACCTCCGTGTCCGGCATTCCATTCCCTTGTTCCACGCTGTTTCTCATGACATCTTGGATTATACGTTGCTGTTCTTGGTTGCGAAACAATACTAAGGATCTGTACTGCCGTCCTTTGTAATCGTTAATATTTATTGGATTGTGATTGCTCCAGAACACATTCAGTATGGTCTCCAACTGTATGATACCTGAATCGAAATCCATTTCGACCGTCTCGGTATGATCTCCGAGTTGACGGTAAGTAGGGTTAGCTTTAGTCCCTCCGGCGAAGCCTACACGCGTTCTGATGATACCAGTTAGTTGTCCGAACAAAGCGTCAGGGCTCCAGAAGCAACCCATACCAATTGTCACAGATTGGATGTTGTTATTACTCATTGCATTCACCTCTATATGATCATATCATTTAGTAGCGTATGAAGAAAAATAGCTGAATTTGAAACGACTGGTCAGCCAAATTATTTTATTTGACGATTGCCCCTGGTTGGGTGAAGACCGAAATAGGTGGCAAATATGCTAAAATGGATGTTATAGAATGCAGTAGGACCAGCGTTAAACTTGCCACCTTACCCCATAGATTGGCCAACTGGGAAATTCTATCATTTGGACGACGAATTGCCTTGGTAATAAAGTAAAAACTTAAGAAAAATTTTATTTTTAGCTCACTTCTTTTTTAAATAGTTTTCCTTATCCTAAATTGGATGATAGATAAGGGGGAAACTAGAGATGAAGAAAATCTTTTTGTTGGTTATTATTTTATTGCTATTGGGCTATGGAGTGGCTCATTACAAAGCGACATCGGAACAAAATAAGCAGGCTCGAGAGGTAACTCCTCAAAATAGCGAACTTACGATAAAAGTAACCAAAGATCAGATTTACAAAGGCAATTTGCTGCTTGTCAATAAGGACCATCCGGTGCCTTCAGGATATAGAGATTCCGAAGCGGTCAGTCTGTCAAAGCATAAGGAATGGATGAAAGGCTTCGGCCTGCTGGATAACTCAATTAAGCTGTCACAAAGCTTAGTGCAAAAATTTTCAACCATGATTGAAGCAGCAGATAAAGATGGAGTACGCCATTTTTTAATCAACAGCGGTTATCGAGACGCCAAAGAACAAAATGAACTCTATCAACAAATGGGTGCGGAATATGCGATGCCTGCAGGATATAGCGAACATAACCTTGGTTTATCGCTTGATATCGGATCTACACGAGGGGAGATGAGTCGAGCACCAGAAGGTAATTGGTTGAAAGAAAACGCATGGGATTACGGTTTTATTTTACGTTACCAACAGGACAAAACAGCAATTACAGGAATTCTGTACGAACCTTGGCATTTTCGTTATGTAGGTTTGCCGCACAGCGTAATTATGCGAGATAAGAATTTCGCCTTAGAAGAATACTTGGATTACTTGAAAGAAAAGAAAACAATAACAACAACGATAAATCATAAAACCTACGAAATCACTTACTATTCAGTCTCAAAAAACACCACCATCCATATGCCAACGAATGGTCGCTATGAGATCTCAGGCAACAATATGGATGGTGTCATTGTGACCGTGATATTGAATTAGGGCTTATGAATCCTCATTTGAGGCGAATGGGGATTCTTTAAATTTAAGGAGACGGGAAATAATGAAATCGACTACAATTCTGATAGCGGATGATGAGGCAGTGATTGCCGATTTGATTGAGTTGCATTTAGAAAAAGAGGGTTACCGCTGCATTAAAGTATATGATGGGCAGGAAGCTATTTCTGCTGTTCAGACACATTCCATCGATTTGGCGATTTTAGATATTATGATGCCTAAATTGGATGGTTATGAAGTGACAAGGCAAATTCGAGAGCAGCATCACTTTCCTATCATTTTTTTAAGTGCTAAAGCGACGGACCTCGATAAGATTGCAGGACTAATAAGAGGAGCAGATGATTATGTGACCAAACCGTTTAACCCGATGGAATTGGTTGCTCGTGTGAATGCTCAGTTGAGGCGGTCCACCCAGTTTAATCAATCCACACAAGCGAACAAGCTTGCTTTGGAGGCAGGCGGTTTGCTCATTTATCTCGAAGAGCGCACCGTATTCCTTTACGGCAAGCCTATTGAACTAACTCCAAAGGAGTTTGATATTTTGTATCTGCTAGCCAGTTATCCGAAAAAAGTTTTTAGTGCAGAAAACATCTTTCAACAGGTGTGGGGAGATGCCTACTATGAAGGCACCAACACGGTCATGGTTCATATTCGTACCTTGAGGAAGAAGCTTGGAGAAGACATTCATAAAAACAAACTGATTAAAACAGTTTGGGGGGTGGGATATACATTCAATGGCTAAAGTGATCCGAAGCTTTCGATTTAAAATGATTCAGCTCTTTGGTTTAAGCATGCTTTTTTCTGCGGCTATTACCTACATGCTCTATAAAACCCTCCAGATTTATTATTATACGACAAAATTTGAAAATCCATTGACTCAAATCCGATATTTCATAAGAGATATTGGGGATATTAACTTCTTTTTGCTAATTTTCATACCACTCTCGATTATGTTCTTCTTTCTACTCACCAAAAAATATGCGGCTTATTTTCAAGAAATATCCAGAGGAATTAATCAGCTTACAAATGGCAACTTCAAAAGTCGAATTGTTATTCCATCCCAGGATGAATTCGGAGATATTGCTAGAGACATCAATCTGGCGAGTGAAAAATTGCAGCAAGCTTTGGAGAGGGGAGACTTTGCAGAGAACAGCAAGGAACAATTGGTCTTGAATTTGGCTCATGATTTGCGTACGCCGTTGACTTCCGTTTTAGGGTATTTGGATTTCATTCTTCAGGATGATCAATTGACTGCTGAACAAATCAAGCATTATACGGGCATTGCTTATACGAAGTCTCAACGTTTAGAAAAGCTCATTGACGAGCTATTCGAAATCACACAAATGAACTATGGCAAGATTAGCATTGAAAAAAAACCAATCGATCTGAGCGAGCTTCTCATCCAGTTAAACGAAGAGTTATATCCTGCCTTTGAGAAAAATAACCTAACTACCCGATTGAATGTGACCCCGGATTTGTTCGTTTTGGGTGACGGAGAGCTATTGGCACGCGTATTTGAAAATCTACTGACGAATGCCGTTCGTTATGGAAAGGATGGCCAATTTATTGATATTAATTGCAATCTGGATGCAGAAACTGTAGTGGTTCAAGTGGTTAATTATGGAGATTGTATCCCACCGGAAGAGCTGCCTCATATCTTCGATATGTTTTTTACCGGCGACCAAGCGCGCGCTCATCGTGAGGGGAGCTCTGGCCTTGGCTTATCCATTGCAAAGAATATTGTAGCACAGCATCAAGGCACAATTTCGGTAGAAAGCAGTGTAATTTATACACTTTTTGAAGTCCGATTCCCGCAAAAACGGGCATTTGAAGCACTAGGTTAACTATTGTGCCGACCATTTTATAAATATTTTATAATTACCCTGCTTATTCTTTTAACAGTCTCCCCTATTCTAAAAGTAGGAAAGGAAGGAGGAAACTGTGAATGAAGAAGTGGGGTTTTTGGCATCGCTTCGTCATGAAGAAAAAAATAAAGAAATGGATTCACACGGATTCAGCGTCTGCATGGATATTTCTTGTACCGAGCGTTTTGGGATTTGCGTTATTCTACCTGATTCCGTTTGCCATAGGAGTGTTCTATTCTTTTATGGATGGTACGGTAGATGGCCATTTTGTGGGATTGACTAATTACCATGAGCTGCTTGCGAGCGATTCCTTCCGAAAGGCTGCATCGAACACGTTTTATTTTAGCGCAGTAAGTGTTCCGCTTATACTCGCGCTATCGTTAGTATTAGCGATGCTCTTGAATAAAAATATTTATTTGAGAAAATGGCTGCGAACTGCCTATGTGCTGCCGCTTGTTGTTCCCGTCGCCTCGATTATTCTGATCTGGCAGATGTTATTCGATTGGAACGGCTCCGTTAACGCCTGGCTGAGCTTCAACGGAATCGAACGTGTGGATTGGATGAAGAGCGATGCAGCTCGATATGTAATCATTATCGTATATTTATGGAAGAACATCGGCTATAACGTGATTTTGTTCTTGGCGGGACTGCAGCAAATCCCGAAGGATTATTACGAAACCGCTCAAATTGAAGGGGCAGGGTGGTTACGGCAGTTTAGCAGTATTACACTTGTTTATTTAATATCCACGATGTTCTTTGTAGTCATCATGTCGATTGTTAACTCGTTTAAAGTGTTTCGGGAAACGTATTTGATCGCAGGTGAATATCCGCATGACAGTATATACATGATGCAGCACTATATGAACAACATGTTCACATCGCTGGATATTCAGAAGCTGACTGCCGCGGCGAGCTTGATGGTCGGTAGTATTCTTCTGATCGTCATGGGATTGTTTGCTCTTGAACGCCGATATAGGCAGTACATGGAATAGGGGGAAGGAGCCGTGCCGGTTTCCAAAGTATTGCATAAAAGTGCGCTAACGGTCGTCATGGGCGTTATAGCAATCCTGTTAATATTCCCCATTGTGATCACTTTCACAAATTCGCTTATGACAGAACAAGAAATTGGCATCAATTATGGACCCATAGGGCAGATGAACAAGGCGGCTACAGGGAAATCAAACTCTTTTGTAAATGTAAAATTGCTGCCCGATCAATTGACCTTGGAGCAATATGGCAAAGTATTGTTGGGCAGCCCGAGATATTTGACGATGTTCTGGAATTCAGTATTTATGGTAGTACCGATCATCGCAGGTCAAACCTTCGTAGCAGCACTTGCCGGTTACGCGTTTTCCAAGCTGCAATTTCGCGGCCGGGAACACTTGTTTCTCGTCTATGTCTTGACCATGCTCATGCCATTCCAAGTGACGCTAGTACCGAATTATATAATGGCGGATAAGCTTGGTCTGCTGAATAGTTCAAATGCCATTATATGGCCTGGAATATTCGCAGCTTTCGGTGTGTTTATGCTTAGGCAGTTCATGCTGAATATTCCCTATGCTTATATCGAAGCGGCCAAGATTGATGGTGCTGGACATTTGCGAATTTTCTGCAAAATTATTATTCCGATGATCAAACCTGGTTTGGCCGCACTCGTTATTTTATTATTTGTTGATTATTGGAACATGGTGGAGCAGCCGCTTATTTTTCTGGACGATCCATTCAAGCAGCCGTTATCGGTTTATTTATCAAGGATCAATGGTGAGCAGGGGCTTGCTTTCGCTGCATCCATACTTTACATGGCTCCGATGGTGCTGCTGTTTTTGTATGCGCAAACGTATTTCATTGAAGGCATTCAATTATCTGGCATCAAGGGGTAGATTTTGCAAAACTGATACATATCATGCAAGTTTTGCTTAAGCAAAACTCAGATAATGCTTACGAAGTGACCTTTCCTTTGGAAAGTTCTTAGGAGGAGAAAGACGGGATATGGAGCTAGACAAAGAGCCGGATGATCGTTGGCGCCGACGAAGCATTCAAGTCATGTTCGTTGTTTTTATGAGCTTGTTAATATTTTTTACATTATACAGCAATACTCTGCAGTCGCTGTCCTTGCCGAAAGTGAGAACGGAAAAGCCGACTAAGGGAAGTCTTTTATTTACGATCGAAGGCAGCGGTAACCTGCAACCTATAGCCGAAGCTAAACTATTGAATGTGGCCGGTTGGAAGGTATCTAAGATTCTCGTTAAAGAAGGAGATCATGTGCAGAAGGGTCAAAAGCTAATTATCTATGACAGCAAATCTGCCGAACGAGAATTACAGAACGAACTGACCAACCTGGACAAGCAGAAAATCGAGCTGCAAAATGTTCAAGATCAGTTCATTGAGTCGACCTCAGAAGGGAACGAGCTAAAGATTCGGAATGCAAGACGCAATATCGAAACACGTAAACTTGATCTGGGCATGCAGGAACGTAAAATTAACGAATTGAGGGACCGGCTGACTAGCCAACAGGAAATGACCGCTCCATTCAATAGTATTATAACGAAATTAAATGCCGTTGAAGGGTTATCATCTGCGGGAGAACCGGATGTAGTAATCTCGAATAGCAGTCTAGGATATCGATTGGATATTACGGCCGACTCAATGATCTTGTCGAGCATGGGGATTTCTAGCGGAGAGTGGATAGAGGTCGAGGTACATACTGTCGAAGAACAACAGTCTCGTATGTTCGAAGGCAAGATTGATGAAGTAGCGAATGCACAACCGCGTACAGAGAGCTCATCTAGTAAAGATGGGGAGAAGATTACAACGATCCCTCAGAAGGTACTTCGTATTAAGCTTGTTAATTCCGAGCTGAATGGGGGTGAGCAGGCAAGGGTCAGACTCAAGAAACGCTCCTACAATGAGGGGCTGGTCATCTCCAAAGAAGCGATTCATCAGGATCGTAACGGCATGTTTATTTATAAAATTGACGAGCAGAGAGGTGCGTTAAGTAATAACTTTATTGTTCGCAAAGTCCCCATTCATTCCAGTGAAACGAATGACAATGAAACGATGATTCAATCGGATAGCATCTATGAGGACGACCTGATTATTCTGGAAAGCAGTGAGCCTTTACAAGATGGAAACCGTGTTCGTCTGTAAATTTATAATATGGATTTGATAAAATAATAGGAGGCATTCATTCGATGAAAAAGTGGCTGTATATGATTTTTATTGCTATTATAATGACTTCAATGACCGCATGCAGTTCTGGAGGCAGTGAGGAATTGGTAAATACGGAGAAAACAGTATCCAAAGGGAAGAAAACTGTCGTTACTTTGGCGTTGCAAGAATGGCCTTCCACGATGCAAAAATCGAGCGCATTTTTTCGAACGGTAGAGAAAAAGTTTGAAGAAAAGTATCCGGATATCGATCTGCAAATTCAGATTTCAGAAGACTATGAAAAATACAAAAAAACGACGAATGCAGCGTTGCTATCAGGGAAAGGCCCGGATATTTTCGAAATAAGCAGTTTGCCTATCGACGATTATGTGAGCAAAAAGCTTCTTCTGAACATGGATGAGTCCATGGGGCAGGACAAAACGCTGAATAAAAGCGATTTGCAAATGAATATTTTAGATGTAATGAAGCTTAATGGAGGTATGTATGCCATGCCTATAGGGTTCTCCCTTAGGGCTTTCGTAGGGGATGGGGACATTCTTAAAAACGCGAATGTCGACGATAAGAAATGGACCTGGAAGGAGTTTGAAGAGACTTCAAAGAAACTGGGGAAGAGTGGTACGGAACGCCGCTACGCTTTAGCAAATGACCCGCCGGAAGTCCTTCTTCAAGAAATGATTGTGGATAAATATTCAGAGTTCGTTGATCATACAGCGAAGAAGGCAAAGTTCGACTCTCCCTTATTCATAGAAGCGATGAAACAAATAAAAAAAATGTACGATGATAAAGTTATGACTTCGGAACCGGCGGATATAGGAAAGCAAATGTTCTATTCCACCGTTTTGCAATCACCGGCAGACTTGGTCAATGGTCTGCATCAACTCTTCTCAAATCCAAAGCTGCTGCAAAAACCGGAACAATCAGGCGGTGTGAGGATTATCACCACTTCCAGGTTCGCTATTCAAGCCAAATCTTCAGTTAAAGAGGAAGCTTGGAAGGTTATTGCCTTCTTATTATCTGAAGAAGGGCAATCCCTGCAAGAAAGACAAGGGTTTTCAATGCTTAAATCCGTGAATGAGACGCAGCTGAACGACATTCAGAAACAAGTCAATAATGGTACGTATAAGCTCCCAGACGGGAAAGTACCCAAGGTATCGGACGAGGAATTTACACAGTTCAAACAATTCATTCGTACAGCGAATAACTTTACAAAGGTGGACGGAAGTGTGATTTCCATTGTTGGTGATGAGTCCAGATCATTTTTTAGTGAACAAAAGTCTCCGGAGGTAGTAGCCAAGCTGATCCAGAACAAAGCGACAACCTTTTTAAACGAATAGTGAAAATGCTTGCCTTTTAGAAAGAATGGAGTTATTATGGATTCACAAAGTCTTTAATGGAGGTATTGAATGAAATATTCTCAGGCGACCGACTATGCGCTTCATTCGATGCTCTATCTGGTAACAGCTTCGTCTGATAAGCCTGTTGGTGTGCAATTGCTGGCTGAGAAGCTGGGCGTTTCACAGACCTATCTCTCTAAGATGATGACGAAACTTGTCAAGGCTGGATTGATTCAGTCCGCACCCGGCGCAAACGGTGGATACCGCCTCAGAAGGAAGCAGGAAGATATCTCCTTTCTCGATGTCATCCATGCGATAGAAGGGACTGCTTCCTTGTTCGAATGCAGCTTAAATCATGGAAGCGAATGTCTGATCCAGCAGGTTGTGATCGACGCCGAGCGTCAGATGGAGCAGTATTTGGAGAACAAGAAAATAGCAGATTTGGTGAAATTAATTAAGACGGAGTAAGATCCGTCCTTTTTTTGGGATTATTATGGATATAATAAGTCTGTTATATCTTTAATAAATATTGAAAGTGAAAGGAAGAATTAGGATGACTCACGATTGTGTTATTATTGGCGGAGGTCCGGCAGGTCTAAATGCTGCGCTTGTGCTAGGCAGAGCTAGAAAAAATGTGGTGGTTATTGATGAAGGGCGACCACGTAATAGAGTTACTCGCGAAATTCACGGTTTTCTTACAAGAGATCAAATTAGTCCAAGCGAATTTAGGCGAATTGCGAAAGAACAGAATAGTTCCTATCCATCCGTTCACTTTGTAGAGGACACTGCCGTAGAAATTACGGCTACCGATGGTTTTTTTCAAATTAAGACGGCACAGGAAAAGACCTATCGAAGCAAAAAGCTGCTCTTTGCTGTAGGAATGAAGGACCTCCCGGTAGATATTAAGGGGTTGGCAGAAGTATATGGTAAAAGCGCCTTTGTCTGCCCGTACTGTGATGGCTGGGAACTAAGAGAGCAGCCGCTTGTCTTAATTGTCAAGGGAGCGGATGCACTCCACTTGGCCAAAATGATATCTGGATGGACCAATCATTTTACAATCTGTACCAATGGACCTGATGAATTGACGGACGCACAACGTGAGGAACTAAGTCAGCATAACGTGCCTGTATTTGACTCGCCGATCCAGCTTGTCGAATCTAATGACGGTATGGTGCAGCAAGTTGTTCTGGAGGACGGTAAAAAAATCGCATGCACTGGGATATTTTTTAGACCGAAGCTTATTGCCGGATCAAACCTGCCGCAAGAAATAGGCTGCCAGATCACGGAAGCAGGAACTGTCATCGTCGATAATTTCGGTAAAACGAACGTTCCAGGCGTCTTTAGTGCCGGTGATGCAGCTTCGCAACTTTATCAAGCCATTACAGCCGCTTCATTGGGCTCATTGGCCGCTGTAGGTATTAACAATGAGTTGAATGAAGAGGCTTGGAGTCGGGGGCATAACAATGAATGAAGATCTTACATTCAATTCCAAATTAGCTGAACTATACGATAAAAATACTCGAATATCAGTTCCCACATATGACTCGTTATTCGCTATGATTCAATCTTATTATCGAGTACAATTGGGCGAAAAAGCGGCATCTTTACTCGTGATTGGTGCGGGCGGCGGCAATGAGCTTTCTGCGTGGGGACCATCAAACCCGAGATGGACATTTACGGGAGTTGATCCTTCAGAAGAGATGCTTAAAATCGCTAAACATAAAGCAGCTGAACTTGGATTGAAAAGCCGCGTCAATCTTATCCAAGGGACGACTGATGATATTCCTCAGCCAGACTCGAAGTTTGATGCGGCAAGCTGTATTTTGGTTCTTCACTTCATTGACAATGTGCAAGAAAAGTTGAAGCTCCTTGTATCCATAAAGGATAAACTAAAGTCGGGAGCCCCTTTCGCTCTCGTAAGTGCGTACGGAAACCACGATGCTTCCGAACTTCAAGCCAGGTTAAATGTATGGAAAAGCTTCTGGATAGATGCCGGGCGCGAAACATCCAAGATTGACCAGATGGTAAACGACGCAATTACGAAGCTTTCTTTGCTTCCTGAAAAACAGATCGAAGAGCTGTTGGCAGAATCCGGCTTTACACAAATAACCCGGTTTTACTCTACAGGTATTATGGCAGGATGGATTTGTCATGCGGAATGATTTGCTTTAAAAGTTCAACTATACATTCATGTAGAGCCTAAGAATCGGGCATAATCAAAAAAGAGCGCCTCGTTATGATGGATTTGTGGAGGGTAAGTACCCACACCATCACGACGGCGCTCTTTTTATGAAGTTTAAAAAAGCGGATGGGCTGCATTAGTACCACAGACATGACTTAGGTCATATAAGTTAGAAAAAAAGAGCCAAAAAGCATGCTACATAGATGAACTTGTTCATCTATGTTAAGTCATTTAGTTGATTTATACTAAGAAGAAAACAACAATATTTAATGTCTATATTTTTGGCTCTAAGAAAGGGATGGAAAGGAACTATGATCAGGTATTGTATCTCAATTTTAATGGTATTTTTGCTTTTAATACAATTCATCCCAGCTTCTACTACTTCTGCCACTACTCTTACCAATTTGGCATTAAACAAAACCGCTACGAGAGGTACAGGCAGTTTCTGCAGTGGTAGTGAGACGGCTGCAAAAGCAGTGGATGGCAATTCATCAACGAAATGGTGTCGTAATTCAGGGGCGGATTGGTTGCAGGTTGATCTTGGGGCCACTTATAATGTGAGCGAATTTATCCTCACGAATGCAGGCAATGAAATGGCATCATATATTACCAAAGCTTACACCATTCAAACTAGCACAGACGGCAGCATATGGACAACCGTTGTCAATGTAACAAACAATACAACGAATGTTATTACGAACGATATCACCCCGGTCATGACTCGATATGTCAAATTGAATGTGACTTCGCCTACCCAAAGTGGCGGTGGAGTAATACGTATATACGAGTTTGTAGTAAACGGGGATCCTACAGCGTTGGTGAACGCGGCAGTACCGATTATCGAATCGCAACCAAAGGGTACAACGGTGAACGAAGGCGACAGCAGCCCGACGTTGAGCGCAGCCGCAAGTGTGAGCGACGGTGGTAAGCTAAGCTACCAGTGGTACAGCAATACGACAAACAGCAATAGCGGGGGCACTGCGATTGGTGGTGCAACGAGCGCATCGTATACAGCACCGACGAATGCGACGGGTACGAAGTACTATTATGTCGTGGTGACCAACACGAACAATGGCATCAATGGTACGAAGACGGCAACGACGCGGAGCAATGTGGCAAGTGTTAATGTGAACGTAGCCGCGCCCTTAGCGCCGACGAATCTAACAGCCGCTACTGGTGACGGACAGTTGACACTCCAATGGAACGGTGTTTCCAAGGCAGTAAACTATGACATCTTCGAAGGAGCGGCTTCCGGTTCTTATGGATCAATTCCCGTCGCGACAGTGACTGGTTTAACTTACAATTTCAATGTGACAGGTCTAACCAACGGTATTACCTATTACTTCGTGATCAAGGCCAGAAACGCAGGTGGTTATAGCGGCTACTCCAACGAAGTGAGTGCAACGCCCCTATCCATGAATGCAAATCTGAATGGCTTGATACTATCCAGCGGGACGCTTAACATGCCGTTTGATGCCAATATGACAAGCTATTCAACGAGCGTGGCGAACAGCGTAAGTAGCTTAACTGTAACAGCAACAGTATACGACCCTACTGCCACGATGAATGTGAACGGTACTCCTGTTACAAGTGGAACAGCGGTTGCGATCAGCCTTAAAGCGGGGAGCAACATAATCACAGTAGTTGTTACGGCACAAAACGGAATGACGACACAGACATACACGGTAACGGTGACGCGCGAATCCGATTTATTTGTGACGTCCGCACAGACGGACGTTTCAGGTCAAACCATCCAACTAACTTTCAATCGGCCGCTTGCACCGCAATCGATAGCTACCGATGTGTTTATGATACATGCTGGCAGCAAACCAATTGGAGTGACGCAAGTTGTCCAAGGCTCATCCCTAAGTAATACGGTATACCTTACAACAAATGAAAATCTATTTAAATGGGACCGCTTAACCGTCGACATTCAAGGGGGAGTCATCCAGAGCGTATACGGATCCCAGCTTGCTCAGCTTGTTTCCTTCAAAGTGCAGAATGAATCCGCCGTCTTTAGTCCGGATTTTTCCGATCCCGATAACATTCGTATCGACAACATCGTCACATTTCTAAATAAGCGTAATTTCGATGTCGATGTGAACGGAGACGGGGTATTCGATTCCACGGATATTAAAATGCTGCTGCTACAAATCCAAAGTGTGACCCATTAAGTCGCAGCAGCTCTCCCTCTGAGGTAGTACCTCTATTGTGGTAATTTGAATTAAAGGTAATAGGGCTCTGCGTATAATAATGGACATTCGCCTAGATCGTTATAGACATTAGCGGAATAATGTATTTATAGAAGCTAATGCGAGAGCGAGGTAAATTCGTGCAAATCCATGTGGTACAAAGAGGAGAAAATCTGTGGTTGATTTCCAATCGGTATGGTGTTCCTACCAATCGGATTATTGCAGTTAACGGGCTCGAAGATCCCAATCATTTAGTTATAGGTTTGGCGTTGCTCATTCCGGAGCCATATCCCGAATATGTGGTGAGGTCAGGAGACACTCTGAGGACAATTGCTGACCGTTATTCCATCAGCGTAGAGGCTCTTGCTCGGGCAAATTCAATCTCTGATGTCGGGCAACTTACACCGGGGCAAGTACTAGTGATCCCAGTTTTGTATCATACCGTACGGCCAGGCGAGTCACTATGGGCAATCGCTCAGCGCTACGGTGTTTCTATGCAGGCCATTTCACAAGCCAATGGAATTACGAATCATAGCATTATTTATCCAGGTCAAACCTTGAAAATCCCGGAAAAGCAGAAGAAGACCATCGATGTAAATGCTTATACGAACGTCTTCGGTGAGACAGCTGCCAGGCAAGTTCGGCAGGACGGGGTGCATCTAACTTACTTATGTCCCTTTGGATACCGTATGAAAGAAGATGGGAGCCTGGAATCGGTAGATGATCAGGCGCTTATAGCAGCTGCTTACGATGAACATGTTGTACCAGTCATGTCGATCACTAACTTTTCCGCTACTGAAGCCGGCTCGAAGCTGGCCCATACCATTTTGTCGAGCCCTGAATTGCAAAATAAGCTGGTGACCAATATCTTAACCATCATGGAAACCAAAGGTTATCGCGGTTTAAATGTTGATTTTGAGAACGTGTATCCAAGCGACCGTGAGTCCTATAATCAATTTCTTCGACTCGCAGTTCGCAGGCTGCATGAAAGAGGATATTTCGTCTCATCCGCGCTTGCCCCCAAAACCAGTTCTGAGCAGAAGGGGCTGCTGTACGAAGCCCACGATTATGCTGCACATGGAGATATCGTTGACTTTGTTGTCCTCATGACATATGAGTGGGGATACCGGTTCGGTCCTCCACAGGCCATATCGCCTATCAACGAAATACGGCGCGTTCTTGACTATGCAGTCACGGTCATCCCGAGGAATAAAATATTTATGGGCTTCCAGCTTTACGCACGCGATTGGCTGCTTCCACATGTAAAAGGACAGCAGGCTGAAACCTTCAGTATGCAGGAAGCCGTACGTCGCGCTACCATACATGGAGCCGAGATCAAGTACGATCCAGTGTCCCAGACCCCATTCTTTCGATATGTCGATGATAAGCAGCGAACGCATGAAGTCTGGTTCGAGGATGCGAGAAGCGCTCAGGCCAAATTTGACCTCGTTAAGTCCTACAACTTGAGAGGGGTCAGTTATTGGGTGCTGGGTTATCCGTTCCCGCAAAATTGGGCGTTGCTTGAAGATAATTTTCATGTTCGCAAGCTCATATGATGCATAATCATAAACAACCCTTATCCAATTTTCATGGAAGGGTTGTTTTGTTTGCTAATCCTTATTTGCGCAGTTCATCCGATTCATTTTAACCTAAGCTTCTTTAGAGGTTTCACTATATTTTTTAAAATTATCCAGAATCGCCTGAAAGCCAGCTTTTTGCATTTCAATGGAATTGATGGTTTCTGCTTCAAAAGTTTCAATTACCTTAGTGTTGTTTTCTTGGCTAATAAAGGTAATCGCAACTTTTCTTCCATCGGCAATAGTGTAAGAGATATACTCGTTAATTCTCACTTCATCATAAACACCACCAAAATCAAATCCAAAGCTACCATCCTTAGCTTCCATTCTTGTAAGAAATCTTCCGCCTTCCTTTAAATCATTTTCAGCATTTGGCGCATGCCAGTCATTAGAAGCATAACACCATTTTGTTATATGCTGTGGCTCCGTCCAATATTTCCACACTTCTCCAACCGATTTATGAACTGTGGTTTCTACCGTTATTGTTTTATTACCCGTTTCCAATACAATTACCGCCTCTCTATTTTAAATTTAGATTCCATCATTAATTATACCATTAAAACATAATGTGATTTCTTATGAATTGCTGTTTGCTAACCTATCTGTTTTTTTGCCTCAGGCGCAGCTCTTTTTTTGTTTATTAAAGTAACAGGCCGTTTAACGTGATAGAGGGGTTGTGTTATAATCGGTCGAATAAAGTAGAAAACGAAAAAAAGAGGGACAACTATGGACAAATACAAAGTAATTCTCTTTGACCTAGATGGTACATTAACCGACTCGAAGATTGGAATTACCAAATGTGTACAATATGCCTTGGAGAAGATGGGGATTTTGGTATCTGAACTAGATGAACTTGAACCCTTTATTGGTCCTCCACTTCAAGAATCATTTTCCAGCATCTATTCTTTCGATGAAGAACAATCAAAGTTGGCCATTGAGTATTACAGGGAAAGGTTCAAGGAAACAGGTATGTTTGAAAATGAATTGTATACAGGAATTGCCGAGCTTCTGGCACATCTTAAGGAGCATCAAAAGAATTTGGTGGTGGCAACATCTAAACCTACTGTTTTCGCCGAAAAAATACTGCAGTACTTTAACATTGAAAAATATTTTGACCTTGTTGTAGGCAGTAATCTTGATGGAACGATGACGGCCAAGACAGAAATTATTCAGTATATAATGGATAAGTACAATGACTATGAAAAAGAAGAGTTTATTATGATTGGAGATAGAAAACATGACATAATTGGAGCAAATAATACTGGTATTTGTTCCATTGCAGTAACCTATGGATATGGGACACTCGAAGAAATAATCCAATCTAATCCAACTTTTATTGTTAATAATGTTAATGGAATTAGAGAAACATTATTAAGCTAACGGAAGAAGAGAGCACAGTAAACAATCAGAACCAGACTTTCGGCATGAATGCTATCCTTTTTTCACCAGACTGGCAGTTTAGTTCAAATTAATTATAGGAAAAAATGGAGGCATTCCAAAAGTGAGGAAGCATATGAATATCGTTCTTATAGGTATGTCTGGAGCCGGCAAAAGCACTTTAGGTGTATTGCTTGCGAAAGCTTTAGGAATGGATTACGTGGATACAGATAATGTTATACAACAGCATGAAGGCAGGTCGTTACAAGATATAATTGATAAAGATGGTATTGAAAAATTTATGGAAGTCGAAGAAAAAATTGTGTCTGAATTGCAACTAAAAAATTGCATAATATCTACAGGTGGAAGTGTTATCTATTCAGAAAAAGCTATGAATGTCCTTATACAGGGTGGGCAGGTTATTTATTTACATGTCCCATATGAAGAAATTAAAAGGAGACTAATAAACATAACAACCAGAGGCATTGTAATAAAGAAAGGAAATAGCCTTGAGGACGTTTACGAGGAAAGAGTTCCCCTATACACGAAATATAGTGATACAATAATTGATTGCTCAAAAAAGGATATAGAACATTGTGTTAGTGAAATTATAGAGAAAATAAGATTACATAATGATCCATTGTAAAGTATGCATATTTATAATATATACTTACCAAAAGGAGAGTGTAACTTATGCGCGAAACCTGTGTTCCGAGCGGCGTAAAACTAAGTGAAACTGGCTTTGGATACACGTTGTCCTTAATAGGCGGTAAATACAAAATGATCATTATGTATTGGCTGTCTGAAAATAAGGTTATGCGGTTTAATGAGCTGAAGCGATGTATTGGCAGCATTTCCTTTAAAACTCAGAGCATCATGTTAAAAGAACTGGAGGCAGATGGCCTTATCATACGCAAGGAATTTCCCCAAATACCACCAAAAGTTGAATATTCATTATCTGAACGTGGTCTTTCTCTAATTCCATTGTTAAATATGATGTGCGAGTGGGGGGAGAAAAACAGTTCGCCAGCTCTGGAGGCTGTACAGCGGTAGGCAAAGCTAGTTTGTTTAAATCAAAAGAAGTATCTCCTGGTCAAGGAAATACTTCTTTTTTTAGCAGTCTTAATAAAGCTACCTATTATAGGTTGTCAATAAATTTCAAATAATTTAATGCACTTTTTTCCAATTCGCTTGTGGACGGCTCATTTTCTGTACCAGGCACATTTTCACCAGGCTCTTTTTCCATACCATAAAACGCAAAAAACGAACGATAATTTGCATTGCAGTACAGGAAGGTAGTTTCAAAAGGAGATAGTAAATGATCAAGTGTATAGCGATATCTTCCTTCTTTACTGTAATCTTCTTTTCTAATTCCAGCAGATACGGCTAAAGCAGCTTTGCGATTCTTTAATTTATCGCCTCCTTTTGAACCATAAGCCCACCCATAAGTCAAAACATCGTCAAGCCATTTTTTTAGGAGAGGCGGACAATTAAACCAATATATAGGGAACTGTAAAACAAGATTACCATGCGATTCAACCAATTTTTGTTCTTTTTCCACGTCTATGTTTCCATCAGGGTAAGCCTTATGCAATTCGTGAACTGTATACTTTTCAGGGTATTGTTTCAGTTCTTCTACCCATCGCTTATTAATGACGGATGTTTCTATGCTTGGGTGTGTTACGATAACAAGAGTTTTCAAAGATTTGTCCTCCTTAGTGCTTATTTAATTCCTTTTTTGAGTATAAAGATTGCACTGAAAATATGTAAGTATGCACTTTTAGTACAGGTACTGTTATAAAGGTTAGTGTCAATTGATGGAGGATAATGTATGAAACGGATAAACGTATATTAGGATTCAGCTCTTATACTTAATTGGTTGTCGGAATCCGTACAGTTGTGATAGGATATAAAACAGACTCTTTGCTTCGAGGCGTACATGTCTTCTTCCGGATCTTGTGCAAATTCGAAAGCGACAAATAGAGATTAAGAGTTTTGGATATGGAATGAAGAATAGGAGATTCTCTTTATTATGACCAACAAGAACAAACAGCATGTGTATAGACTAGCGTTGCTGCTCGGTTTATTTTCGACACTCGGGCCTTTTACTATCGATATGTATTTACCGGCGTTCCCGGAAATTGTGAAGCAATTCGATACTACAGCTTCGCTCGTGCAGCTCAGCCTGACCGCTTGCTTACTTGGACTCGGCATCGGCCAGCTCATCATGGGTTCGCTGAGCGACGTCTATGGTAGACGCAATCCACTGCTTATTTCCATGGCCGTTTATGTCGCCGCCTCGTTAGCTTGCGCATTCTCGCCAAATATCGGGCTGTTGATCGCATTCCGGTTCGTGCAAGGTTTTGCCGCTTCTGCGGGCATTGTTATTTCCCGTGCGATCGCACGCGACATGTACAGCGGTCACGAACTAACAAAATTTTTCTCATTGCTCTTGCTTGTCGGTAATTTGGGTCCACTCGTGGCACCGGTTAGCGGTAGTGGGATTCTTTCTTTCACTACTTGGACCGGCGTATTTATAGCACTGGCACTGCTCGGAATCTACCTACTGACGATGACAAAATGGAGGCTTCAAGAGACTCTGCCACCTGATCGCCGAAGACCCAGTAATTTCGTGCAGCAGCTGCAGAACTACGGATCGCTCTTGCGAGATCGCCAGTTTGTCGGTTACATGCTGGCACAGGGTATTATGATCGCAGGGGTCTTCGCGTATGTTTCGGGAACGCCCTTTATTTATCAAAATATTTACGGAGCTTCACCGACCGTATTCGCTGTTTTGTTCGGATCGAACGGCATCAGCCTGATCATCGGCTCCCAACTGGTCGGTCGGATGGCGCATCGCGTATCCGAACACACCTTTCTATTGTTCGGCCTATCGCTTGCCTGTTTGGCCAGTTTCACTGTCTTAGTGGTAGCTATCGTCCATGGACCGCTTTTTGCATTGGTGGTTCCGCTATTTTTCTTCGTGGCGGCAATCGGCATTACATCAACGGCAGCATTTCCTCTTGCAATGGAGAGCCAGGGTCATATGGCGGGCAGCGCTGCTGCGCTACTTGGTGTCATTCCCTTCTTGCTCGGAGCAGTTGTATCTCCGCTAGTCGGCATTGCGGGTGAAGACACTGCCGTTCCGCTGGGCGTAATTATTTTATTGACGAGTGCTGCCGCGATGCTAGCTTACTTCTTCCTCGTAAGAAGAAGCCCGAGTAGAGCAGTTTAAATTAGTTAGCAACATATGGTAAAATGGAACCAGTCTGGCACTGTAAATTAGTGATGGATTGGTTTTTATTTATTGACAATACAATTATTTTCATAAATGGTTTACATCAGGCAAAATTTAAGAGTTTTTTTCGGCTCAACCTCAAAATCAGTACTTGCCCCTCCTAAGACCACTAGTCCTCATAAAATAAAATCCTGCAAACAAAGTCAATTTCATAATTCGAACCCCTTGCTACGACTGGTTTTTTTCGCACACAAAAAAGGAGTACCTCCCCACAATCTCGAAGTTTATGGTTCCCCAACCAAATA
>NZ_JBHTGY010000093.1:0-71345 GCF_042676305.1 Paenibacillus sp. GCM10027630
CATGTTGTTAGCTTCCCTCATTCACTGTAGTATTGTTTATTAAAACACAAAAACCCAAAAGACGGGCACTTTTTTCAAAGTGTCTATCTTTCGGGTCACAGTTCACCCGAGGGAAAAAGGGCTCAATATATTGGATATTAACGGTGGGTGCGTGATTAAAATCCGATTTTATCTTTTCCAAAATACTATTAAAAATATGATTAAATCATCTATCTGGTCTAACACATTTTATCTGCGGACAGAACTGCTTCATTCCATCCCACTTTCCCCAGATACATCCCCGACATCTCATGGGCTGCCTAGGTGCCCTCAGTCACAAAAGAAAGAGAGCTCCTCATTTTAATTTACTTGTTTATCCAAATCCCTGTAAATACCTCATACGAGCCTACCTGTGAATCCGTAATAGAATATCTGGCAAGAAATTCATACCAAAACTGATCAGAAGAAATCGTTTCCCCACGAACAGCACGAATAGATAAGTAGTGGTGCCATAATATCCTTCAGAACCATTCTAAAATAATGTCTGACTCCATGAGATGTACTTCCCTCGAACGCGTCATCTGGACGAGTGTACATGATGCGTATTCGATCCGCCCATTTATTTGGGTACATGACCTTATTCTTGATAACCGCATAGAATGGAGTAATCTAAATGAAGGGAGTTATACAATGAGCCAAGAAAATGTTTATCAACAAATGCAAGGAAGAGAACCACAGAAAACAGAACTTCAACAAAGAGAATTTCAACAACGGGAACCTTACCATCCTCATCATGGCCATAACCCCGGGCATCCTCAACATATGACTTATCACCATCACCATCATCATTATCATTATCATTATCCAATGCATCATTATCAGGGTAGATAGCAATAAATTTCACATGAGCCAATTGCGAATTCAAGGTTCGCAGATGGCTTTTTCTTTTCCTAACATAAAAAGAACTGAGGGCGTATAGCTAGAATCGTTCATTTGCCGTTACTAAGAATCATGTTTGTCAAAGGAAAAGGCTCTCCATGTTACTTTATACACTCCGTCTTTCAGTTCGTGGATGAATAATGTTAGGCATTTGTTCAAACAATGTGAGCTCGTTCAGTGCTGTATCTATTTTCTCTGTAAATGAGAATATGAAAACCATTTGGCAATGAAAAAAAAAGGCACCTTTGTAGGTGCCAATATTGAACATAACGTATTATCTTGTTTGAACAGCAAGCCCACTAAAAGAAATCGGACCTACAACATCAACTCTTGTATTTGCGGTTTGGTTTTCAGCGGTCACTGTATAGATATAAGTCATCTCGAAAAGCCGAATTCTACAGCAAAAATAACAAAATCTGGCGATTACCTACAAATCTCTGTCATTTTCCGATAATAAAACCACCAATTGTACAGTATAGATATTCTCCTGAATAATCACACTATATGTATCTATGGGGAGGTGGTTAAATGAACAAGAAATTGTATAAAAATTTAATAAACATGCTTTTAGTACCTACCCTTATCTTTGGGGGATTGTCCGCTTGTAGTTCTAAAAAGGTGCCAAATGTAACCGATGGGGCTAAACCCTACGCCACTAACGATGCGAGACCCTTTAAGGCTAAAGAAGAGGCAGATAATGCCCAATGGGAAAAGACCGCTGATGCGATTATTGCAGAGGGGGTTCGTTACATGGGAGTGCCCTATGTTTACGGTGCAGAGAGATTTAATGATAAGGCGTTTGATTGTTCTTCTTACGTGCAATATCTTTATGCTAAACAAGGTATTCATTTAGGCTATAACGCAAGAGAACAGGCAGCCCAAGGACAAGATGTACCGTTTATAAATTTGCGCAAAGGGGATATCATGTTTTTCTCTGATGAAGATTTTCCGAACGAAACAGGATTAAATAAAGTGCGGCATGTCGGCATTTATATGGGGGATGGGCATATACTCCATACCTATGAGGAAGGAACTGGAGTCATCATAAGTAATATTCATAAGGATAAAAAAGAAGGGGAGTATTGGTATCAGAATTACCTGTTTGCCAAAAGATTAATCCCGGGTTAGGCGCTTTTAGAAACATAAACCTTCTTTGTTTTCAGGGATTCAGGGGCAGTTCGGGACGAATTCTTCCCGGCTGCTCTTTAGTTACGATGAGTTATCGGATGGTTTGCTTACTGTTAATTCAGTTGTCATGGATAAGATTCTTTGGTAAGCATCAAATTAGGATGGGCAAATCTTTTTAATTATGTCACGATCCTACCGGAGGTATCTATTGGAGTTATGAATATGAAACGTTTGAATTGGCTTATGATTATCTTGTGCGTACTTCTTTGTCCGGTTCAGGTTTTTGCTACCGATACGGAAGATGAAACACAGGATATAAGAACTTTTTTAATAAAACTATTCAACGACAGAACTCAGCTTTTAATTGATCAAAAGCCGGAAGCAATAAATCATTATTATGAAAAAACGAACACAAAAAGCAGGTATGCGTATGAGCAGGAGCTGTTGAGGTGTAAATATATCAATACTTGGGCGGAAAAAAGGGGCATCGTTTTTTCCGCCGCGGAAAGCAGCATCCGAATCAAACGAATAAAAAAAGAAGGGGATTTGGTAAGGGTTTCGTTAAACCAAAGCTTACAATTAAGCTATGTGTACAAAACAGATAACTACAATCCACAGTTCTTCGGCATAGGAACAAGGCATGCACTGACACTTAAAAAAATGAATGGCGAATGGTTGGTACTCCGTGAATGGTATACCGATCCGCTTACGGAAAATCCGAAATGGATTCAAGAATTAGATGGATTCCCAAACCCCGCTTTTACGAAATCCGAAACAGATACCTTACAAACCAGTGATAAAAAAAAGAAAAGATACGATAGAGAACGGGCAGTAGAATATGCCAATAAATACGCAGGCGATGCATGGGCGGCAGGCAACGATCATCGTTACAACAAAAAGTATTTGGATTATACGTATAAGGGAGGAGATTGCACCAACTTCGCTTCACAAGTACTTGGTGATCAGCAGGAAGGTGGAGGATTGAGAATGAGATCGGGATGGCATTACAGTTCTGAGGGGAGCCAGGCTTGGGTACGGACGGATTCCTTCAAAAACTTCGTATTACATAGCGGGTATGGCAGACTCGTTGCCAAAGGTTATTTTACAGATGTGGTTAGGTCGACTAAAAAATATTCGGGAGGAGCCGTTGCGGAATTGGAACCGGGAGATCTAATCGCTTATGAAATGGATGGGGATGTCGATCATTTTTCGATTCTGGTTGGTTTCGACGACCATGGATATCCGCTTGTCAATTCCCATACAGCGGACCGGTATCGCGTACCTTTTGATCTGGGATGGGATAAAAACACGAAATATTTATTAATTCACATAAATGACTGACTTGTCTCATCTCGAATCATATCTGAGTCGCTTGTGCAATAAGATAATTAGGACAAAGCGTACAGGTATTTGAGGTGAAACCATGAGATTACCCGATCTGGCAAAACAGATCGCACTTCGTACAGGAGCTATTTTCCTAGTTAAGGTAATAGGCTTCTTTGCCCGAATTATGTTATTCCGGTTGCTCGGATCCGAAGGCATTGGACTTTATCAAATGGCTTATTCCGCATACGGACTAATCCTTACAGCCATTACAGGAGGATTCCCTACGGCAATTGCCCTTTCAACAGCCAGAGACCGTAGACAAGGGTTGCAGCTATTTAAATGCGGGGCCATTTTTCTCGCCTTGTTTGGCGTCGTATTGGGGTTTTATTGCTACAATCTTGCGTCCTCTTTCTCTCTATTGCTCGGTGACGCGAATCTTGAATTCGCCTTACAATGTATTGCCCCCGCTGTAGCTATTGTACCGTTCCTTAGTTTCTTACGCGGGTATCTGCAGGGGATGGAATTTTATGGGTATATTGCGGTCTCAGAGCTTATTGAACAGTTGGTTCGCATTGCTGTAATGATCATGATTACAACCGCATGGTTACGGTTCGGTATCCCCTATGCAGTCGGGGGCTCGATGTTGGGAGCTCCAGCCGGTGCTTTTATATCCTTATGCTTTTTACTGATCGTTCTAGTAAGTTCTATCATTCATAATCTGAATTTTATCGATAAAAAACCTACATTGCAGAAGTTGACAAAGCCTAGTATATTTTTCTTTATCACTTCTGCACTTTCCATTCTTGCTACGCGTTTGATTGTTCCCGCTTCTGATTTTCTCGATGCCATCATAATCCCCCACCAGCTCCAAGCTGCAGGGTTGAGCGTTTCCGATGCGATTTCCGTTTATGGCATTATTACAGGTATGGCTGCAACAATTGTGTATATGCCCACACTCGTTACCTTCGCATTGGCCTACACTTTATCCACCAAAATCACAATAGATTGGCAAGCAGGGAGGCAGGATCGATTAGTTTGGCGTACGAGATCAGCAATGGAAGCGGTTTGGCTATGGGGATGCGGTTCTGCTATGGTTCTGTACTTTTACGCAGGGGACCTTTCGAATTTATTATTTTCGAATGATTCGGCAGAAGCTGGTATTCGTTACATGGCCCTAGTTCCTTTGCTGTCAGGAATCAGAGAGCTTTCGACCGTTGCTTTATGGGGAACTGGAAATAAAAAAACACCTCTAGTCGGGTTAATCATTGGTGTTATTTGTTCATTGACGCTTAATTATTTTTTAATCGCCATTCCCGGATTCACCTATGCTGGAGCTGCCATCGGGATACTTTCTTTAGAATTGATTGCTGCCTTATGGAATATGAACGCACTGAGAACCTATACGAAAGGGTTTTTAAAAGGAATAATTTCGAGAACGATCGTTATCGTCTTTCTTTTTGCCGTGAGCTTGTTTTTGGCCCATCTGACATCTAAAGCTGTTCATCTGCCCCGCCTTGTACAATCTATAGGTGAAATGACATTCATATACGGTTGGATGATCCTCTATATTTTAACGCGTTTCTTGAAAAATGAACGTCGCCTTATTTTATGAACGATGCTGCGGCGGAAGCGCAAATGGAATGTGAAGCCGCCTAATCTCAGCTGCGGGCTGCGATGGAATGAAATTGCCTCGACGCAAGGAGCACAAACGACCTTTGTTCTTCACAACAAGCAATTCATTGCCCAGATGGAGTCGGAGCTTAACCTAAGCACACCTTCAATCATGTTTATACCGACGATCTTGACTGATGTATCAGGTTTTTAAGTGGCAATACGGTCGGGAAATTGGTGAACATGCCTGTGGGTCGGGTATTCAACTTTGCCGATGATGTGAACAACTACTTTGGGGTTATGGAAAAGAAGTAACATGGTGTTCATATGCGTTGTAATAAACATCGCCTCAATGGCGATGTTTATTTATGTTTGATATGCCGCGGCGGACTGATGTTTTTGAAGGGGCTGCCGCTGCAGCTCCATTTTTACTTTTGCAAAAAAAATGGGTCAGGTAACATTTCTTAATAAGATTTTAATAAAGGTATAGTATGATTACTAACCGATGGTAATATGACTATTAGAGGAGACAATTATGAATTTAACTCAACTAGACTATCAATGGTTTCAAGCGGTTAATCAACTTGCCGCTAAGTTTTCTACTTTGAATCCATTGATGGCTTTCTGTGCCGTGAATTTGGATTACCTGTTTTACCTGGGCGTTGTCGTTTATTGGTTTGTACGAACCCCTGAGAATCGCCAAATGGTAGTGAGTACGCTATTATCCGCCGCAGCGGCGTTAGGAACAAACGGCATCATTGGCGCCATCTATCATCGGGATCGTCCATTCGTGGCTCATCACGTCATCCAATTAGTTAACCACGAGGCATCTGCCTCCTTCCCAAGCAATCACGCGGCTGCCGCATTTGCAGTTGCAGCCTCTATCTGGCTTTGGCGGCGGAAGGACGGTTGGGTTTGGTTCATACTTGCTGCTCTCATCGGTTTCTCCCGTATTTGGTCCGGTATCCACTATACGACGGATATCGTTGGGGGAGCCATTTTAGGAATTCTCATTGCGGTCGTGATTGGCAAGCTAGTGCGTTCGCGTGGGCTCAAATGGTTATCAGAGGCGTTGATCCGAAATTATGAATTAATTGAACATAAGGTTTGGAAGCCTTGATCAGCTTTGTAAGCTCTCACACGATGGAGGAGTCCTTTCTGGCAAAAAAGATATGTAACCGCTAAAGAGATTATATGATTATCGCTGATTTCCTCCTTCAGAGGATCGATAATTTGAGGAGAGGGGGATGGTACCTTGAAAGCTCCTCCTCTTGATGCCTATTTCAGCCTGCAAAAGTTGAGAAATAAGATGTATTAACATTGCTGAAAATGGGAATGGTATAGGCTATGAAAAAGCTGCTGCTTTCCGTTCTTATTACACTAGTTGGCGTATTTGTCTATTATGTTGCTTTCGGGCCTTTTTCGGGTCCTATCCATTACAAAAATCAAGCCGCAGTATTGGAATACCACGATATTGACCCTCATGAATCGGAATATAGCATTTCCCCGGAACGGTTTGAATTGCACTTAAAAGCGCTGAAAGAAAATCATTACAACGTCGTTTCAATGGAAGATTTTAGCTATTTCCTGAAAAAAGAAAAAGAGCTGCCTCCAAATGCGGTAGTGATCACTTTTGACGACGGGTATGAATCTTTTTACAAATATGCTTATCCGATTCTCACAAAAGAAAAGATGATGGCCACTATGTTTCTAATTGTCGGCTATGTAGGAAAACCTCCGTTTATGACTTGGGAGCAAATAACAACTATGAAGCAACAAGGCTATAGTTTTTATTCTCATACCTACAATGCCCATAATCCGGTCATGGGAGCAAAAGGACGACAAGTAACCCCCTTAACGGAGCCGATATTCTTAACAGACCAGAAGCGGGTAGAGACGGAAGAAGAATATATCGCCAGAATTAAAAATGACATCTCTAAGGCAAATCAAATTTGTGGAGAGAAAATTGGAAACCAATTAAAGCTGCTGTGCTTCCCCCATGGAAAATACACCGATCAATTAATAAAGTTAGCGAAGGAGGAAGGAATTGACTATTTCATTACAGGAAACGATGGACTTAATTCACCAGGCGATACACAGATCAAAAGAATCATCGCTGGAGCGCCTTACGTTACACCGGACAAGTTAATAAACAAAATGAACCAAGAACCAACAATAGTCGGTAAAATAAAAAGAACAGTGAAAAAACTTATTCAAGAGACTACACCACATGATTAAGCTTGATTAGCAACAAAAGAGTGACGATCGTGCAATGATAACCTCTTGTATGGCTCGCTTAATTCACAAATATCTCGAAAAAAAAGGAAAAGAGGTTGCCCTGAAGGTTATCTACCTTTTGGGACAGCCACTTTAAGGTTCTTTCTCAAATTAATACTAGTGTTCTCCTTGCTCATTTTCACCATGAGAGGATTTAGCTGGAGTTCCTTTGCTATGCTTGGTTGGGCTCTTCTTTGATGTTGGTTTGAAGAAGGTTTACCCACTGGATGCGGAGCAGGTGCTGGAGCGGTAATCGCTTGTCCGCCTCCTCCCGGAATTACGCGGCGGGCTGTAACAAAGGTCTTGTCCCATGTGCTGCCTGCATAATTGGAGATAGTGACACCAATTCCAACTCTATAGGTATGAAGTATTTGATTGTTACCCATATTGAATTAGGTGATCACCTAAGAACACGATACCACAAAATAAAAACCCATTAATTACCTGAGGTCGCAAAACCCCTTAACAGCCTTACATAAAACGCTATTATTAGAAGTCCATGAGAAATTTTTAATAGAAATGATCTTGACAAGGAAAGTCAAGTACTCACAATCAAAATTTCCTTTACTTCCTGAATTTAATGATTTTAACCCATAAATTCTAACGATCAATTACTTGAAAAAGAGTCAGAATGGATTATGTAGTATACCCCCATCTTTCGTTTATCTCCCAGATGTTATGAGTGGAATTATGTGGCTTTTTGGTGATTTATCAGTTACCTTTCTAGTTGATCTCGCATTCTCTATAGTAACTTATAGGAAAACGAGGTGATTAATATGGCTCGCATAAATTGATTTTAGTAAGCGAAATGCAGCGGTACGACCCGAACCTGATAAATAAAACAAACGAACCGTAAAGTCAGCACAAACATCGTTCCGTAATTTATAGGTTTGCTCATTTTATGCTGCAGCAGCATAAAATGAGCAACTCTATACTTCCTCCGAACACAATCACCCCTCCGTGCAGGTTCGGCCCTATTCCTTCCACAAAAAAGGGATGAATGATGCCATAATCCTTTTTTTTCATGGTAAACATGGAAATGCCGATTCCCAGCAACCACACGATCGGCAATAAAACGCTAGACATATAGACAATTGTTTTGAGTCCCGATCTTGCCGCGATGTAAGAAACAAGCACAAAACTGAGAACGACTACGGCGTTCGACGTTCTGGGAAGCAAGTAGATGTTTATGTTTCTTGTCATATCGAAAATGATCAACATCCCTAAGATCAGGGGGTATAAGACCAATACGCCGCAAACGAGCCAACATCCGAATTTACCGATCCTCTCTTTAAGCCAATCGTTAAATGTTGTAGCGTGCATGGACTTTAAAACCAGGTACATAATCAAACTCCAACCTAACAAAACCACATACCCAAGCAGGATGCTGAACCAGGAGTCCCGTCCTGCCGCTTGGATAAGATGAGAAATAATAAACACATGATTCGAGATGCCAAGCGACAGCAGCATGAATAGGATCAGCCGTCTTGAAAAGGTTGACTCCATCGCTTTCCCACCGGAAACAGGATCACAGTACGCATTGGTATAATATCCATAAATGGAATTTATATACATATAGTATCAGTACGATAATTCGACACATTCGCGAATGGCACGATTATTCAGCGTCCTTCACGGTGATATCGATTATTTGATCGATCATGTGATTGGAATTTTCAAAATCGACTGATTGGACGAAGTTTACATATTAAGGAAGTGCTGGAGCAGTTGTACCGGTCCATTCAGGATGACCGTTCTCAGGATCAGAACCAGCTGAGCCATTTTGGATTATTAACGGTAGGGAATTTTAGATTTTGATGACTATGTTCAGGTTTTAATGGGTAGGCAAGCTAAAGGGAATCTTAACATAATAGAGGTATGGATGAGACCGATTCTGCTTGTGTATCCTTTCCAGCAAAAGTATGTCAAAGGCGCTCTTGTCGGGGCGATCAAAGGATAACGTTTTTTTAGAACAGGGGGCAAACGAATGGCGAGAATCTTTGTTGTTGACGATGAACCTATCATCGGGATTGGGCTCAAAACGTTAATTGGGGAATATAAACGGTTTAGTGAGATCGATACGTTTACAGACGGTGTGTCAGCGCTGTCGAATATCGTAGCTAACCCGCCAGACGTTGTGTTAACCGATATTCGGATGCCTCGTATGGATGGACTGGAGCTATGCCGAAATATTCAGCAGCTAAAACTCTTCACCAAAGTTGTTGTGCTTTCGGGATATGGGGATTTTGCGTATGCACAAAAATGTATGTCGTACGGCGTACAGGAATATTTGCTAAAGCCTATTACTGAAATCGAGCTTTTTCCGGTGCTGGATAAACTGCTCGCCATGCGGGATGCGGCGGTTATTTCCTTCTCCCTATTTGAGCAGTGGATCGATCAATTGGAGGAAGCGGTTTGGATGATGGACAAGGTTCGGGCCGATGAACTACTTGAAGAGGGAAAGAGGGAGGTGTTTGCCTTTGAAACGGACATCCAGCAGCACCAACTGGTATACGACGCTGTCAGGCTGCTTCTCAAGAAACTGAATGCCAGAGGGGCGTATAGGTTTGAGACGAAGCCGCTTTTAGAGGAGAACACTGTCATCACGATTACGTATGAATGGTTTCAGGCCGAAATCGGAATATGGATACAGCGATTGAGCGAGTACCGCAATCATGAAAAAATCAATGTTTTGGAGGCGGCTATCCAGTACATCGATGAGCATCTTTTCGAGGAGGAGCTTTCATTGGACATGGTTGCAGGGAAGTTAGGTGTAACGCCGACCTATTTCAGCCATTATTTTAAGAAAAAGACGAATGAGACCTTCGTGCAATACCGGATGCGCAAACGAATTGATAAAGCCAAACAGCTGCTTGCCATTCCGCACTACAAAATCATCGACATTGTAACCGAGGTCGGTTACGAAAGCTACCCACACTTTTCCAGAGTGTTCAAAAAGGCAACCGGATATTCCCCTACCGAATATCGCGGGCTGCTCGGGATCAAGTAATGAATAACAGGCTGGCACGCAAGGTTTATATTTATTTTGTCATTATTATCGCGCTGACCTTGGTGACGGTGGGGGTCACCGGCTATTGGCGGTCATCCAATGAATTGGAGAATCAGTATGAAGGGCTGTTGACTCAAATCGTTGATAATGTTTTACATGAAACCGATTTATATTTAAAAAACTACGAGAGGGCAACGGTATCTATTCTGACGTCTCCTATAGTGAAAGAGGCTCTGGATCTTCCACGCAATACAACTACCGGCTTTTATACATCCGAAATTGCCATGAAGGGGGTATTTCAACCGGTTCTCATCAACAACCCGGAAATATCAATGACTTACATCATCGGTTACAACGGGTTCCAGGCAACGGATTTCAATATTCACATTGTTTCTTTTAATTACAAAGCTTTTCAAGAATATGTCGAACAGATGAAGGAAGACGATGAAATAAACGGGAAGCTGACGATCCAGGACTCCGGATTTCTGGACGGTCATCTCACACTCGTTCGCAAATTGGCGGACCGAACCTCATCTAAATCATTTAAAGGCATTATGGGCTTCGAACTAAAGATAGGGGAGTTGAACACGCTCTGGAAGGGTATAAAGCTCGGACAATCCGGGTATTTTTTTATCGTCAACGATCGCGGAAAAATATTATACCATCCGGATTCGAGCCGAATCGGCAAACAGCTTGACGGTATGCATTTCAATTCGGTTGAAGCCAATAAAGACCAAATATTTGAATTGCCCGGAGAACCGGGGCGTGTTTTCTTTAGTCGAAAGTCCGACTATTCCGGATGGACGCTGGTGGCAAGCATGTCGGTTGCTGAACAGAGGAAGCCGATTTCAGACTTGCGGCAAACAACGCTAATCGTGGGTATCTTCACCTTGATTTTGTCCTCATTTCTAGCTTATCGTTTCGGTCAATCTATTGTTCGTCCAGTTCGACTACTGGAAAACGGGATGCGTCAGACGGCCAAAGGCCAGTGGACCAAAGTACCTCTGACCGGAAGCCGTGATGAGATGGATCAGCTTATTACTAGCTACAATACGATGGTCTCCCGACTTGAGGAGCTTGTTGAGCGGGTTTACGAGACCGAACTGCGCAATCAAGAAAATTTAATGAAACGGCAGCTGGCCGAATTTCAATCGCTGCAATTACAGATTAATCCGCATTTCTTGTACAACACTTTGGAAATTATTATTTGTTACGCCGTTATTCAGAAATCAAGTGAAATTAAAGACATCGTTCGTTCTTTGTCGTATATGCTGCGCTATTCCATACGCACTGATTTGGAGGAAATTACGGTAGTCAACGAGCTTAAACATATTCTGTACTTTATGTCTATTATGAAATACCGCAACCAGCGTGAATTTGAAATCGATGTTCGCATCCCTGCAGATTATTTTCTGGACAGCATGGTTCGCTTGACGCTGCAGCCCTTGGTCGAAAATGTGTTTAAACATGCATTTCCCGATGGGATCGAGGATACTCACACGATTATTATTGACGCCTGGAAGGATGAAGCGGATTTTTATGTGACCGTAGAAGATAATGGCTGCGGCATGGATGCAGAATCTCTACTGCAATTAAGCACACGACTCATGAACAGCCGGGAAGAGAGTCTGTTGGATACACAACCAACATTCGAAGGCAGCATCGGGCTGCTCAATGTGCATAACCGGATTCAGATGGTGTTCGGACAGCAGTATGGGCTTTCCGTGCAAAGTGAGCAGGGAGTGGGTACGAAGGTTACGATTCGCATGCCGTCATCCAGTGCAAATAAAGTCATATCGGTGTAAATGAGCATAATGCTCGGCGGACCCTTTTTTCGTATTCTAAACAAAGAAAGACATCAAAGATACCTAGTCAGGGTCATCGAAACAGGGAGGGGTTTATGGAAGTTTCGGCTAGCAAGAGCAACACATTGTCTGCAGTTGTCCGTAAAAAGGAAAATTACTTGTCCAGACTGAGGAAGAACGCATCCAGCCATTGGCAGCTTTACTTGCTAATGCTGCTGCCGATTATTTATTTGCTCATATTCAAGTACGTGCCGATGTATGGGGCTTTGATTGCGTTTAAAAATTATATTCCGACTAAAGGGGTATGGGGTAGCGAATGGGTGGGCTTGAAGCATTTCGATCGTTTTTTTCATTCGTATGAGTTTGTTCGGATTATGAAAAATACGATTCTGATCAGCATCTATAGTTTACTTGCGGGGTTTCCATTCCCAATCATACTTGCGCTTTCCTTAAATTACGTAAACGCTCGTTTCTTTAAGAAAACCGTACAAATGGTCACTTACGCACCGCATTTTATTTCCGTAGTCGTTATGGTTGGCATCATCCTGCAAATGATGGACCCGCGGATTGGCCTGGTTCAAACGATTATGAAATATTTCGGATTCCCTGCAATCAATTTCATGGGCATACCCGAATGGTTCTCACATGTTTTTGTCTGGTCCGGTATTTGGCAAAATGTTGGTTTTTCCTGCATCATCTACCTGGCGGCGCTTGCAGCTGTCGATCCTTCGCTGCATGAGGCTGCTGTTGTGGATGGAGCGAATAAAGTGCAGCGTATGTGGCATGTCGACTTGCCGGGTATTATGCCGGTTGCCGTTATTTTGCTGATCATGAACACGGGTCATGTGCTGGATATAGGCTTCGAAAAGGTATTGCTGATGCAGAATCCGCTGAATATGAGCTCTTCTGAGGTAATCGATACTTTTGTGTACAAAGTCGGCTTGGCATCAACAGCAATCAACTATTCCTACTCGTCTGCCATTGGATTGTTTAAATCAGTAATTAATTTGGTCCTGCTGGTTCTCGTCAATCGGATAGCGAGAAGATTGGGCCAAACCAGTCTGTGGTAAAAAGGAGGGCGCATCTATGACGGGAAGTATTAAAGAAAGTGCGGATGACAGGCTTTTTACAATTCTGAATTATATCATCCTATCCATTTTTACGATTACGATTCTTTACCCTCTGGTTTACATTGTCAGTGCTTCCTTCAGCTCATCCACAGCGGTTATTTCCGGTAAAGTCTGGTTGTATCCGGTAGAGCCGACGTTAGCGGGTTATGAAGCGGTATTTAAGCATCGTTTAATTATGTCGAGCTTTTTGAATTCGGTCTATTATACGGTAGTGGGAACGACGATCAATGTGCTTTTTACACTCATTGCGGCGTATCCGCTTTCAAGAAAAGATTTTATGCCACGAAACGCAATTATGGCTCTGTTTGTATTCACAATGATGTTTTCCGGCGGATTGATCCCGTCTTACCTGGTTGTGAAAGGGCTCGGTATGATTGACACAAGGTGGTCTTTAATTATTCCGGGAGCGCTTGCCGTTATGAATATGATCATTACCCGTACTTATTTTCAAACGACCATTCCGGATGAATTGCTTGAAGCCGCTCAAATGGATGGATGCAGCGATTTTACGTTTGTACGAAAAATCGTGCTTCCGTTGTCAGGTCCGATTATAGCTGTAATCTCCTTGTTTTACGCAGTCGGACATTGGAACCAATATTTTAATGCACTGCTTTATTTAAAACATCAGGAGTTGTACCCGATTCAATTGGTTTTAAGGGATATTTTGGTGCAAAACGAGGTCGATGCGTCGATGATAACCGACGTTGCCGATCAAGCGGCAAGGGATGGTCTGCGGGAGCTGTTGAAGTTTTCCCTTATCGTCGTGTCTACGCTGCCCGTGCTCATCATTTATCCATTCATACAAAGGCATTTTGTCAAAGGCATGATGATTGGATCATTAAAAGGCTAATAAGGGAGGTCTTTACATGAAAAAAGGTTTAACAGCTTTAGTAGCGCTTACGACGTCTTTAGCGCTCCTAAGCGCATGTGCAGATAGCGGACAAAAGGAAGCTGCTCAAAAGAAGGAAGCAAGCAGTGACGATCAAGTAACGGCAGCGGGCGTATTCCCGATCACGAAAGAAAAGACGACGCTTAAGGTCATGGTCAAAGGCTCCAGCATTGTCGAAAATTTTGCAACCAACGAGTTCACCAAGTGGCTAGAGGAGAAAACGAACATTCATATCGATTGGGAAGTCGCTCCGGAAAAAACATTTGCAGAGAAGCTTAACGTTTCACTCGCAAGCGGCGATTATCCGGATGTGCTGCTTAATATGAGCGTATCGCCGATTCAGCAGTCAATTTACGGTAAGGATGGCGTATTTATTCCGCTGAACCCGTATATTGATAAATATGGCGTGGAAATGAAAAAGATGTTCGAGCAGGTTTCTTATGTAAAAGATTTGATCACTATGCCTGACGGCAATATTTATTCGGTACCTCAAGTTAATGATTGCTATCACTGCTCGCTCGGTCAAAAGATGTGGATTTATCAACCATGGCTAGACAAGCTCGGATTAAAAATGCCGGAAACGACTGACGAGTTTTATCAAGTGCTTAAAGCTTTTAAAGAAAAAGATCCTAACGGGAACGGCAAGGCAGATGAGATTCCGCTTGTCGGCGCTACTAACGGCCCTTCCTCGACATTGGACCTTTTTCTGCCCAGCGCTTTTATCGAGAAGGATTTCAACCTGCGCTTCGTTAAGGATGGAAAGGTTCAAGTTGCCTTTAATCAACCGGAGTGGAAGGATGCTTTGAAGTATATTAATAAACTATATGCTGAGGGTTTAATATCTCCGCAAACGTTTACACAGGACAGAAACCAGTTGAAACAAATGGGCTTGAACCCGGAAATCCCGATCGTAGGAGCTATTGCCTCGCAAAACCAAACGGTATTTGTCGATGTCGATAACCCGAGATTCAAAGACTACATTTCCGTACCGCCACTCAAAGGGCCTGCAGGCATACGTTCAACTGCATATAATCCTTACGCGGTCTCTACCGGTCAATTCGTTGTCACCAATAAGGCGAAAAATCCTGCTGCCGCATTCCGTATGGCTGACCTGCTGCTTTCAGAAGAAGCGACGCTGCGCAGCACACAGGGCCGTCCTGATCAGGAGTGGGTGCGTTCGGCGCCAGGAGAGATTGGGGTTAACGGGAAGCAAGCGAAATGGAAACCAATTGTTACGTTTGGCAAACTGCAAAACGTACACTGGGCGCAGGCGGGGCCGTCGTTGCGAACCAACGAGTTGCGATTGAGCGTGGCAGCTGATCCGAAAAACTCGCTTGAACTTATTTTGTATAATGAAACTAAAAAATACGAGCCTTACGAAATCGACCCGAGCAAAATTGTGCCGCCATTGTTCTTCACCAACGAACAAGCGGAGGAGCTTGCCACGCTTGAGAAGACAATTACGGACTACAGAACCGAATTTTTTGCAAAAACGGTTACAGGCTCGCTGGACATTGACAAGGAGTGGAACAACTATTTGAGCACCTTGGATAAAATGAACATAAAACGTTACCTGGAAATTTATCAACAAGCTTATACCCAGTATAAATCGAAAAAGTAATTGCGATATTTGTGCATCCGGAATTCAACAATCCTGTCTCGTGAGAGTGAGCATAAGATGAAAGAGCAGATCAAAAAGAAGCTTTCAGCCGAAAGACCTAATGTAGTGTTTATAATAGCGGACGATCATCGTGGTGAATCCATTGGAGCGTTTGGTAATGAAACCGTGCAGACACCGGTGTTGGATTCGCTAGCCGCAAGCGGGACATCTTGCCGTAACACGCATATATTCGGCGGCCTAACCGGAGCGGTTTGCGCGCCCAGCAGAGCGTGCGTCAATACGGGCATATCGATCTTTCGGTCGATGATCGGCAAAGACATGATGAACCGGGAGCATTCGAGCGTTATTCGCCCGGATGTTCGGTTAATGCCGCAAACGATGCGCGAAGCTGGATATCAAACTCATGCGGTCGGCAAATGGCATAACGACAAGGCAAGCTTCGCCCGAAGTTTCGAAGGAGGGGATAAGCTACTTTTTCACGGGATGAGCGAGCATACAAAGGTTCCCGTGCACGATTATGACCCGACCGGGGCTTATCCTAAGGAACAGGAATATATTGAACGGACGTTCTCGACGGAGTTGTTTACGGACTCTGCCGTCAAGTTTATTGAGGATTATCGGGAGGACCGGCCGTTTTTCCTGTATGTGGCTTATACAGCGCCGCATGATCCCCGAACGGCGCCGGAGCCTTATGCAAGCATGTACGACAAAGCCGCCATTCCGCTGCCTCCGAACTTTATGCAGGAGCATCCATTCGATACAGGTGATATGACGGTTCGGGACGAGAAACTCGCAATATTGCCGAGGGACGAGGGCGAAATTTGTGAACATATTGCCGATTACTACGCGATGATAAGCCATTTGGACGCGCAAATCGGTAGAGTCGTCGAATCGCTGAAGGCTAAGGGCATCTATGACGACACGCTCATCGTGTATACCGCCGACCATGGCTTGGCAGTCGGGCAGCACGGACTGATGGGCAAACAGAACGTTTACGAGCACAGCGTGCGCATTCCGCTTATATTCCGGGGGCCGGGTGTACCGGAGAACAAGCAGGAGCTTGCGCTGGCAAGCAATATTGATATTTTTCCTACAGTTGCCGGACTATGCGGCGTCGATCTACCGAAGGAAACGGAAGGCGTAAGTCTGTGTCCAATCTTTGCAGGGGAAAGCGATGGCGTTCGCGGTATCGTGTGCTCGGTTTATCGAGATACCCAGCGGATGGTGACGGACGGCCGATGGAAGCTGATTCGTTATTATCGCTCGCCATTAACGAACACAGGGACGGAACGAATTCAGTTATTCGATCTACTAAATGATCCTTGGGAAACGCAAGATTTGTCGGCAGAGCCGGCAAATGCCGGAGAGATCGAACGGCTTGCCTCGGGCTTGGCTTCATGGATGCATGCTTCCAGCGATATTTTGCAGAATAAGCCGGTCCTTCCTGTTACATCGTAGATTGGAGTAATGACCTACGATGAAATGATCTGACATTTGTTCACCAGGGTCCGACGACCATTGATTGAATACCTGAAAGACAAGTTGAACGGAGAGATGAGTAGTCGGCGTATATATCCGCTGGCCAAGTATGGAGGCTTGGAATTCCAATCAATTTTAAGTCGCGTAAATCGCGGCTTTTTTTTGTGGGATAAACATCTTGTGATGCGCCAATGACAAGATATTTATCTCATTCCCAATGAAAACTATTCATCACAATGAAGGCAGCCTATTTTCGTTATCCATCTAATCTAAATTATCTCTCGGAGAGCTTGTTTGAAATTGCTGGGAAATATTAGATCGAAATATTGTAAAATAATAATAGCTCAGCCTCAAAATCAGTACTTGACCCTCCTCCGACCTCTAGTCTCACAAAATCCTGCAAACATGCAGTTATTTTCCTACCGAAATTGTTGTAGTGGGAACAGACCTGCAAAAGTACATCAATTTTCATGGAAAACGCTCCGATTGAGCTAAGAATAAAAAAATAAATGCACATTTGCATGAATTCAATTAGACTTCGGATATACCGGCCCAAAGGCTGTATAGATGCAGTTTTTTGGGAGAAAGCAAGGGCTTCGAATCGAATTAATTCTAATAAAGTCGTATGCCCTGTCATTACCGTTCTTAAGTTTTTGTCTAGGGTTAGGCTGGACACGGAGACATAATCGGATGACTTCGTCAAGCGCTGATTTCGGTTTTGAGCCATAATAATAGCACTCAATTAACGATAGAAAGGTGAATGGAACAATGCAAACTATCGAAATAAATAAAGAGTGGTTTCGGGGGGCCGTTTCAATAGAAACGAATGATACCGGACTCCGGCCATGGCGGTTACCAAATGATCAGCTCAGCTTATTTGCATCAGAATTAGTGGAGAAGGCAGGGGAAACAGCGGGTGTTAGACTTGCTTTTCTAAGTGATTCCACTTCAGTGGAGCTGCATGTCGGTATAACGGATAAAGATATACTGTTTGATATAGTTATTGAAGATGAATTAGTCGATACCAAGACTCTCCTTGCAGGAGAAAAAATTTGTTTATTTACAAACTTACCAGGCAGCATGAAGAGAGTTGAAATTTATTTTTCGCAAAAGGCTGTCGTCATGGTGAAAGCACTAAAAGTCGATGATGGGGCATCGGCCACTCCCTTGCAAAACAATCAACCGCGGTGGGTTGCATACGGCAGCTCCATTACACAATGCAGCGCAGCTGAAAGTCCGGCTCAAACTTGGCCGGCAATCGTAGCACGCAGCAAAGGCTGGGACCTGACCTGTATGGGTTTTGGCGGACAATGTCATTTGGAACCAATGGTTGCTCGCGTCATCCGTGATCTTCCCGCTGACGTCATTTCCATGTGCCTCGGCATTAATGTAATGGGTGGCAATAGCTTAAATATCCGGACGTTTCGTTCTGCAATTATTGGCATGGTATCGATCATTCGGGAAAAGCATCGCAGCACACCCCTATTTTTATTTTCTCCTATTTATTGTCCTCACAGAGAAACAGACGAAAATTTAGTAGGGATGACCTTGGTTACAATGAGGAAAGAAATTCAGGAAGCGGTCAATATTCTAACCTCTTACGGGGATTCAAATCTTACTTATGTAGACGGTTTGGATATTTTTGGGGAAGCCTTTGTTGACAAACTACCAGATCAACTGCATCCGAACGCTGAAGGATATAAAATTATGGCTAATCATATACTGGGTAAATTGAATATTTAACAACTAATAAGGAAGTCTTGAATTAGAACCGTTTCTTTGTAATTCTCTTACGAAGGAGCGGTTCTTTTATTCATTGACAATAGCCGAGACTGTGACTAATATACTTAATAAAGAGCATTTAATAAGATGTTTATTAAGGGGAGGAATTATGAAGGGAGCCAACAATTTACTCGTCAAAATGATGAACCAGCGTCTTGTCCGCCATACGCTCAAATATATGCGCCAAGCGACGAAGCAGGAGCTTGCAGCGAAGACAGGCCTAAGTGTGGTGACCATTAATGCACTTCTCATGGATATGATCGCCGCTGGCGAGGTACACCAGGGGGAGATGGTGCCATCCAACGGCGGACGGCCTTCAACCTTGTATCATTATATGGGTGGTTATCAGCACGCGGTCATCCTTTACGGATATCAGAAGGACAAACGGAATTATATGAAGCTGCTCGTTGTGAACCTTTTTGAAGAATCTGTATATGAGGAAGCCGAATATATGGAGCAGGTGCTGGTATCAAGCTTCGAGGAAGCTCTAGATCGCGTGTTTGCACAGTTTCCGACTATTCACTTAATTGCTTTTGGTCTTCCAGGGGCGGAGCAGGATGGGATAGTTACGATCAATGACCACCCCGCGTTAGTGGGCAGCACCTTTATTCCGTATTATGTAGCTCGCTATGGTGTGCCTGTCATCTTTGTCAATGACATTAACGGAGCTGTAAACGGCTACTACCATCAGCATTGCGCTGAAGGTGAATCGGAAACGGTGGTGGGAATATATTTTCCAAGAAGCTACCCTCCGGGTGCAGGAATCATCATAAATGGAGGGGTGTATACAGGTTATCAGAATTATGCGGGCGAAGTTGGACATTACCCATTAGGGTGCGACTGGCTCACATTGGATTATAGTGATGAACAGCAGCTTACCGAAGCCGTAGGTCAACTTGTAGCTATGATCTGTACTGTGCTTGCCCCGAACCAGATTATACTGTATGGGGATTTCTGGAGCGAAGGGAATGACCAATCGGTTAAGAAATATGCAGAACAGCTTCTTCGAGACAGCTTCTGCATACAAGTGGCGGTTTCGAATCAATTCGAGAAACACTTTGAGCAGGGGTTAATTCAAATATCACTGCATGAACTGGATAATAGGAGAGAGTAGGGGACCATCATATGATGACATTATTGCTGATCATTATTTACTTATCGTTTATTGGCCTTGGCTTACCGGATTCCCTCTTGGGGTCTGCATGGCCGGCTATGCAGAATGATCTCGCGGTGCCTGTATCCTATGCCGGTATCGTGTCTATGATCATAGCAGGGGGCACCATTGTCTCGAGCTTCTACAGTGAACCGGTTATTCGAAAATGGGGGACAGGGCGCGTAACCGCGGTTAGTGTGCTAATGACGGCAGTTGCATTGCTCGGCTTCGGAGTAGCAACGTCCTTCATCTGGCTATGTGTGCTGGCGATTCCACTCGGACTTGGAGCGGGCTCGGTCGATGCCGCGCTTAACAACTTCGTGGCGCTGAATTATAAAGCCAAGCATATGAATTGGCTGCATAGCTTCTGGGGGATTGGCGCGACCGCGGGTCCTGCCATTATGTCGATGTACCTCATAAGCGATAGCAGCTGGAATATGGGATATTTGACGATTGGATTCATTCAGATCAGCTTGGTTGTGATCCTCATCCTGACACTTCCGTTGTGGAAGAAGGCAGATCCAGCAACGAAAGCTGGAGAAGAAGTGTCTGCTGCATCCGCACTAAAGCGCATTGACTTGTTGAAGATCAAAGGCATGAAGCCTGCACTTATAGCTTTTTTCGCTTATTGCGCGCTGGAAGCGACGACAGGCTTGTGGGGAAGCAGCTTCTTAGTTATTCACCGAGGCATTAGTGCGGAGACGGCTGCACAGTGGATCTCATTCTTCTACCTTGGTATAACGTTGGGGCGTCTAGCTTCGGGCTTCATGTCCACCAAGTTTGATAACGTGACCATGATTCGTCTGGGACTTGGCGGTATAGTGGTCGGCGTGCTGTTATTTGTGCTGCCATTAGGGGACTTAGTCTATCCAATCGGACTATGGTTGATAGGACTTGGCTGTGCGCCGATCTATCCGAGCATGCTGCATCAGACACCGCATAACTTCGGCAAGGAGCTGTCCCAGTCCATCATGGGCGTCCAGATGGCATCGGCCTATGTGGGCACAATACTGATGCCGCCGCTATTCGGCTTGATCGTGCAGCATGTAAACATTGCTTGGTTTCCGTACTTCCTGTTAGCAATTCTGCTGCTGCTGATCTTCATGTCGGAGAAGACCAATCGTGCAGTGGTTGGGCGCCAGACAGGATAAATGGATACAACCAATAACCCCCGTCCTTATCGTAGAGCAGCATTCCAGGGAGCTGCGCCATACATTGAGGGATGGGGGTTTATTCGATTGAGAGCCAAAAATGGCAGCATGCTAAGCAGTGCGTTTGGAGCCATATTCCCGAAACCACAACAATACTACGGAAATATTCTGGCTCCTGCGTAAAAAACAGTTATACTTGCAGTAAATGCATTTTCCGAGGAATTTCAGGAAATAATGTCCAGAGAAGGTCAATCTTAATAGGATGAGGGAGATTTCAGTATTATGAAGACGAAATGGTTTATTTGTCCGATGCTGACGGTGTTTGCAATGACTTTTTTTATATGTTCCTGCAAATCTTCCACAGTCTTGCCTAACCCAACCCATGCTCCTATTAGCTCTACGGTTCCATCGCCTGCCAAGGATACCGACCTTCCTGAACAATTATTGGAATCAGCCCGGGAAGGAAAGGCTTGGAAGAACGTATTTGCCGTCGGTCAAAGTACGATCGATCAAATCGAAGGTCAATGGGGGAATCCGGATACTGATGTTGAAGCAGGCAGAGGAATGTACGCGTCTTTTACCGGACCGCAAGCATCCTTTGGGTATAATATAATAAACCGGCTTGTATTTGACAGCCGCTCCTATGATCAAAGCCTTCAAAATTTGACACTCCAAAACATTGTAGAATCATTAGGCCCCCCGGAAAGTAAAACAGAAATCGGCACGGATGATATCTATAGCTATAACGCCGCTTCGAAATATCAATTGAAGTTTATTATCCCAAAAGGTACATCCAATGTTGATCATATCTCCGTTTTCTCTGAAGGAAGCGTTCAAAAGGGGCCGGAAAAGCCGCCTGCTTCCAAGGGGGATTACTTTTTGAGCATTGTAGGGAAATCCAATCAATTAACACAGAAGGCTTGGTCAGATATGCTCGCTTGGCGCAAAACGATCGTCGATTTTGCCAAATCCCATCAAGGAGATATTTTTATTAACGGTCCCGATGAAAAAAAGGTCGCCCTCACTTTTGACGACGGTCCGGATGATCAAACAACGCCTGCGATTATGGATATTTTGAATAAATATAAGGTACAAGCAAGCTTTTTCTTTATCGGGAAACAAGTAAACCAGTATCCGGACGTAGTCAAAAAAGTTTATGAAAACGGGCATTTGGTGCTAAATCACAGTTTTAAACATGATGACTATACCAAATTGGATGCGAATCAAATTCATAACGATGTGAAAGAAACAGAAGACGCTATTCGATCCGTAATTGGCAAAACTCCGTCTATCATGCGTACGCCCTACGGGGCAACGAATGATAATGTATTAGCCGCCGTGAAAAAAGAGGGACTCACCATCGTACTTTGGTCTATAGACACACTGGATTGGTCTCAAAAGGAAAGCGACAATATCGTAAATAATGTGATTTCCAACGTAAGAAACGGGGACATTATTCTAATGCACTCCAGCAAAGTACAGACAGTGAATATTCAAGCATTGCCAATAATCATTGAGCAGCTGCAGAAAAAAGGATTTTCCATCGTCAATTTGGAGACCTTGTTAGGCATTCATGCTTATAAATAATTCAAAGAATATAAATTAAACCTCCGGCTACTTGAACAGTGGTATGGGGGTCTTTTTGCTTTTGCCATATGAAAGAGATCGAATACGTGAACAAAATAAATTTTATAGAAAATATCAACTTAAATATTACACATCAAAAGAAAATAATGTATTATATATAAATGAAATACGTATTTAGTACGACATAATTAAAGGGAACAGTATGATAACTGGTAACATAACTGCTATTGGCTGTGGAGGGATGGGACTTACTTGACTACATCGGCTGCTCAAAATCAGCGGTAATCGATGGACCTTCCGTTATTTGATTTCAGAAAGGGTCGCACATAAGTGGAAAAAGCGGCAGTTAGCTTAGGCAATAATAAAAAATGTTGAAGAGAGAAGAGGAATGTTAAAGTGGAACAATCCAGAACAATAAACACACACAAAAATTTACATGCAGCCGAGCTTATGAAGATTGCGCTGGAAAGAAAAGAAGGGAGACTTGCAAGCACAAACGCACTGCAGGTATTCACTGGAAGTTATACCGGCCGTTCTCCAAAAGACAAATATATTGTCAATGAACCGTCTGTTATGGAACATATAGACTGGGGGACTGTTAATCAGCCTATTACCGAATATCAATTTGATCAGATTTATAATAAAGCCCAAGACTATATGATGGACAAAGAACTTTTCATATTTGACGGATATGCTGGGGCGGATTTGAATTACCGATTGCCTATTCGGATTGTAAATGAGTATGCCTGGCATAATTTGTTTGTTCATCAGCTTTTTATACGCCCTACGAAGGAAGAACTGGCCACACATCATGCTGAATTTACGGTAATCGCACTTCCCGGATTAAAGGCGGACCCCGCTACTGACGGTACCCGATCTGAAACGTTCATCTGCGTTTCCTTTGAGAAAAAGCTGGTTATAATCGGCGGCACGGAATATGCAGGAGAAATGAAAAAGTCGATTTTCAGCGTACTGAATTATTTACTGCCCTTCAAAAATGTCGTTCCTATGCATTGCTCAGCCAATGTAGGTGAAAAGGATGACGTAGCCCTGTTTTTCGGACTGTCAGGTACGGGAAAAACAACGCTTTCGGCTGATCCAAACCGTCGTCTGATAGGGGATGATGAGCATGGCTGGTCAGATCAAGGCGTATTTAACTTTGAAGGCGGCTGCTATGCCAAGTGCGTTAATCTCTCGGAGGAAAAGGAGCCCCAAATTTGGAATGCCATTAAAGCGGGTTCTGTTCTGGAAAATGTCATGCTGAATCCGGAGACCGGAATAGCCGACTATGATAATATCAGCGTTACGGAAAATACTCGAGCTGCTTATCCAATAGAGAGTATCCCAAATGCGTTGATTCCCGGTAAGGCTGGACATCCAACTGTCATTGTTTTCTTGACTGCTGATGCTTTTGGGGTGCTGCCACCGATCTCGAAGCTCACCAAAGAACAGGCCATGTATCATTTCTTATCCGGTTATACTTCCAAGCTAGCTGGCACCGAGAGAGGGGTTACGGAACCTGAGGCTACTTTCTCCGCTTGCTTTGGCGCTCCTTTCCTGCCGCTTCATCCGACGGTTTACGCCGAAATGCTGGGCAAAAAAATTGAGGAGCACCAAGTCAAAGTATATCTGGTCAATACCGGATGGACCGGAGGGCCGTATGGTGTAGGTAAACGGATGAACTTAGCATATACTCGTGCCATGGTTTCCGCAGCTTTAGACGGCTCGATAGAGCAAACGGGTTTCACGACCGATCCGATATTCGGCCTTCAGTGCCCTGATTCTGTAAATGCTGTCCCAAGCCATTTATTGCAGCCTCGCAACACTTGGCAGGATAAAGAATCGTATGACAACGCTGCAAGGGAGCTTTTGGACCTGTTTGATCGTAATTACAGGAAATTCACTTTATAAAATCTGTACAATTCCGAGGACTTCATTAGTCGTTTATGTGACAAGCTCCCCTTAAATAACGGGAGCTTGTCTATTATTGCAAATAGGGATTGTTCACCATAACATATAAAATATTATTCAGTTTGCAAAATCATGGTATACTTGAAAGCGTTCACGTCAAGGGATAATTATTCCTGGACATTGGGGCAAAGATTAAAAAATATTTGGGAGTGACGGTTAGATGGATGCTTTACTGGTAGGTTTGCTTAAGATTATTTTAATTAATATTGTGCTTAGCGGTGATAACGCAGTAGTTATCGCTCTTGCATGTCGGAATTTACCTTCCAATCAACAGAAGAAAGCTATATTCTATGGGAGTTTCGGGGCGATTGGCTTAAGAGTTATTTTAACCTTCCTTGCAGTATGGCTTTTGCAAATTCCTTTTGTGCAGGTTGCAGGCGGATTGCTCCTGGTTTACATTGCCATCAAGCTGCTGAAGGGCGATGGGGAAGAGTCAATTCATTCAGGTACAACTATGAGTGAGGCTATCAAAACCATTATTATCGCAGACTTGGTTATGAGCTTGGATAATGTCCTTGCGGTCGCTGGTGCAGCGGAAGGGAATTTATTATTGATCGGACTTGGACTAGCAATTAGCATCCCGCTTATAATTTGGGGAAGCCAGCTATTAATGAGTCTTATGAATCGATTCCCTATTATTGTGTGGTTGGGAGCGGGACTTCTAGGTTATACTGCGGGGGAAATGGTAATAAGCGATAAAGCTGCGGGACATTTTTTCGAAACGTTTATACCTGCGGTTCATTACATAATACCAATTGGTTTGGCTGCATTAGTCATAGTTCTAGGCCGATTATTATCGAGGAAAGCAAAAGAAATAGGAAAAGAAGAACTCGAATCAGCTGCATTATAAAATATATGGAGGACTGGGGAAATATCCCTGGTCCTCTATTTATTTGGAGAGTGCTAGTCATATAAAATTCGTTCATCTATTAAAAAATTGTGATTAATCCAATATTTTTGTGATTTAGGTTGACAACTTTATATTTCCCGTGCTAAATTGTTTTTCGAAGATAACAGAGTATTCCTACTAGATTAATAGAATAAAGCTGATCGGACCACCGAAAGCTCTAATTCGACCTGTATCCAACAGGCGTATTAGAGCTTTTTATTTTTTCTAGAAGGAAACGGCTCGTTTGATTAAAAAAAATTGTAGCTGGTAAAAATTTGTGAGGACTAATTAATTCTAAAAAAAGGAAGGTTGCCTTTATGAAATTCAGCTATATAAGCCAACTGCATTGTCCCAAATGTCAAAAAGAGTACCGCTTTGACGAAATCCAGCAATTGTGTACATGCGGTTCTCCATTGTTGGTCGATTATGATCTGCAGGAGCTTAAAAAGCATTGGACCCCGTCGAGTCTTGTTGGACGATCCAATGATTTATGGAGGTACCATGAGCTTCTTCCCGTTGTGAACCCCGAGAATATCGTGACGCTGGGCGAGGGATTGACTCCCCTGCTAAGGATGGATCGAATCGGTGTGGCTATGGGGATCGATAACCTTTGGATGAAGGATGAAGGCATCATTCCTACAGGTAGCTTCAAAGCGCGCGGGGCGGCTGTCGGCGTCTCCAAGGCGAAGGAGCTGTCCGTGAAGGAGCTGGCAATGCCGACTAACGGCAACGCAGGTGCGGCCTGGGCGTTATATGCCGCCAGAGCCGGCATCAAGGCTTCCATCGTGATGCCGGTCGAAGCGCCGGTCATTACTCGCAATGAATGTGCGATTTCGGGTGCCAATCTGAATCTGGTGAACGGCCTGATCAGCGATGCGGGAAAAATAGTAGGGCAAGCCGTCAAGGAGCACAATCTGTTCGATGCTTCCACTTTGAAGGAGCCTTATCGGATTGAAGGAAAAAAAACCATGGGGCTGGAGATTGTAGAGCAGCTCGGTTGGAAAGTTCCTGACGTCATTCTGTATCCCACTGGCGGAGGCGTAGGGCTGATCGGGATATATAAAGCTCTGAAGGAGCTCATCGAATTAGGCTGGATCGAAGAAAAGCTTCCTCGGTTGGTCGCGGTTCAGGCTGAAGGCTGCTCCCCGATTGTAAAGGCATGGGAGGAGGGCAAGCCGGACTCCCAATTTTGGGAGGATTCCACAACTATAGCCTTTGGCATCAACGTGCCAAAAGCGCTGGGCGATTTTCTTGTACTCGAAGCCATTTACAAAACCGATGGCTGCGCAATAGCCATTAATGATGCCGAGCTGCTGGAGGAGCAGGAGCAAATTGCCCGATTGGAAGGAGTATTCGTATGTCCGGAAGGCGCAGCAACATTCTCGGCGGCACGCAAGCTCAGGGAAAGCGGCTGGATTAAAGCGAGTGAAACCGTTATTGCCCTGAATACAGGCAGTGGAATTAAATATCCTGAAACCGTTCAGGTGGAGGTTCCTGTACTTGAGCCCGGAAAACGGATGACAAGAGGATAAGGAAAAAGGATGGATCACATGAACCATATACAGCAATCCATTTTCGACCAAGCCATTCGGACTGCGGATATGCTGGTGAAAATGCTGGGAAATGAATGCGAAGTTGCGATTCATGACTTTACTGATCTGGAGCAGTCTTTGATTCATTTGGCAGGAACTATAACGGAACGGAAAGTTGGAGCGCCGATTACGGATCTGGTTTTGCAGGAATTGAAGAAGCCCGATAAGGAAATCAAGGATATTGCCAACTATAAGACGGTATCAGCCAAAGGGTATGTGCTTAAATCTTCCACGGTTTTCCTTAGAGATCTCGAGGGTAAAGTCATCGGTGCAATGTGCATCAATTTGAATGTGAGCCATTTGATCACTATAAACAATCAATTGCAGCAGCTGGTTCAATTCGAGCATGAAGAGACGGATAAGGAAAGCTTCTATTCTTCCGTTCAGGAGGTGATTGCCAACTTGGTGGGCCAAGTGCTGAAAGGATTTAACAAGGCGCCGTCTTTGCTTGAAATGGATGAAAAGATTGAATGCGTAAGGCTTTTGGAGCAAAAGGGGACGTTCCTGATCAAGGGTTCTACTGAATATGTGGCCGGAGCGCTAGGTGTATCGAAATTTACAATTTACAGCTATTTGCAAAAGATTAGAGCGGATACTATGCTGCACCTTAATTAAATTTTACTTTATTTTAGAAATGATATTGGAGGATGTTATGAAACCTTTATTGAAAAGCGCGACTTTTATTTTCAGCTTATTTTTGATTATCACCCTGGTGGGGTGCAGTGTAGCTAACAAACAGGCGGCGAATAACGAACAGAAGCCGCAAGGCGGAGCTCAAGTGGAAAGCCGCAAGCTGGTGGTCGATTTGGCAAATGAATCATCCAATTTGGACCCGGGGCTTCAGTACAATTTTGACAGCTATTCGGTATACCGAAACATCTTCGATAATTTGATTCACCGTGATGCGAAAACCAATAAATTTGTACCGTGGGTAGCTGAATCGTGGAAGCAGGACTCGCCTACAACCTGGACCTTCAAAATCCGTGGCGATATTAAGTTTCACAATGGTGATGCACTTACAGCAGAGGATGTTGCTTTCAGTATTCAGCGTATTCTGGATAAAGATCTCCGCAGTCCGCAGTATGCCAACTTTAATATGATCACCACTGCCAAAGCGGAAGGCAGCGAGCTCAAACTTACGACTGATAAACCGAGCCCGACTTTGCTGACACAGCTTGTCAATTTGAGTATAGTGCCGCAAAAGTACGTGAAGGAGAAGGGGAACGATCAGTTTAACCTGAACCCTGTAGGAAGTGGCGCTTATCAATTCGAAAGCTGGGCGAAGGGAACACAGATTACGTTGAAGGCGAACGCTGGCTATTGGGGCGGCAAGCCGGAAATTCCAGCAGTTGAGTATCGCTTCGTATCCAATCCTGCGAGCCGTGTAGCTGATCTGCAGTCAGGCAAGGCTGATTTCGCATCCGCTATTAGCCCTGACGATGTAGACAACATTAAGAGCAAGTCAGAGCTACAAGTGTTCTCCACACCGACCGAGCGTGTAGCTTATCTGGCTTTTAATATGGTAGGTGATACTCCAACCAAGTCGAGCCAGGTTAACCAGGCAATTGCTTACGGAATTAACTATGATTCGTTGATTACATCGCTTCTTCACGGCTACGGCAAACCGGTTACCCAGGTGCTGACGCCTCTCTCGTTCGGCTATGATACAAGCATTCCGGGCTACACCTACAATCCTGAGAAAGCCAAGGCTTTGCTAAAGGAAGCGGGTCATGCTAATGGCATTACACTTGATTTTGCTACCTCCCCTTCGTTTGATCAGCGTATCGTTCAGGCAGTTCAAGGCGATCTCGATAAGATCGGCATCAAGGTCAACATTGTCAGCACAGACCAAGCGACCTATTTGAAAAAGGTTCAAGACCCAGCCCGCAAATGGGGCAGCATCCGTATGGGCATCTGGTCCTGCGCATGCATGGACGCGGATGGTACTATTCTTCCTTTGTTCCGCACAGGAACGATCTGGAGCAGCTATACCAACCCTACGTTTGACCAAGCGGTAGATGCGGCAAGAACAACGACAGATGAGGCTGTACGGACGGAAAATTATAAAAAAGCGTTGAATGTGCTTCAGCAGGATGTGCCGGGAATCGGATTGTATCAGGCCTATGCTTTATATGGAGCCTCCAAGCAATTGCAGTGGCAGCCGGACCCGCAGGAGAACTTCTTTGTTAAAGATATGAAATGGGCGAAATAAAAAGGCTTAGGAGGGATCGCACATGCTATATGTAGGACAGCGAATCGTCCAAGCTCTGGTTTCAGTGTTTGGTGTAGCCACCATCATCTTTTTCATCCTGCGTTTAACCGGAGACCCTGTCCTGCTAATGGTCCCTCAAAATGCAACCGCTGAAGATATTGCCGTGCTTCGTCACGCACTCGGGCTGGATCAGCCCGTAGGTCTTCAGTATGTGAGCTTTCTACAGCAGATTTTAACCGGAAATCTGGGCTATTCCTACGTTCAAAAAATGCCGGTCATGGACATTATGATGGACCGGATTCCTTATACGATCGACTTGGCGATGTCTGCACTTATTCTTACTGTAATTATTGGAGTGCCCATGGGAATGATCACAGCGATTTACAAAGGCACTTGGGTTGAAAAAGTATGCATGCCATTCATTCTGGTTGGACAAAGTATGCCTGCCTTCTGGACAGGCATACTTCTCATTATGCTGCTTGCGGTCAAGTTCCGCTGGCTGCCCTCATCAGGGGCTGAGAATCTCCAGTCGCTCATTCTTCCCGCGATTACCTTGGCCTCGCTGTCTATAGCAACGGTCGCTAGAATGACCCGTTCCAGCGTGCTGGAGCAGCTGGGACAGGATTACGTGAGAACAGCCCGCTCGAAAGGGGTAGGGGTTCCCAGGCTGCTGTACCGGCATTTGCTGCGGAACGCCTCCATTCCGATCATCACGATCCTTGGCCTGGAATGCGCCAATTTATTGGGGGGATCTGTCGTTACTGAGACGATTTTCGCATGGCCCGGTTTGGGGCAGCTGACCATCCAGTCGATCGCGGCCAGGGATTTTCCATTAGTGCAAGCTGTCGTTGTGCTGGGTGCCTCGGTTTATATTTTCATTAACCTGATGACCGACCTGGTGTACGGATGGGTAGACCCAAGAATCAAGCTGGGGAGAGAGACATCACAATGAGCCTATTATCTACACCGGACCAACAAGCACCAACACGTTCCTGGATACAGCAGACAAAGGCCAGACTGTGGAGGTTGGGGCCGATTTCCATCATTCCTTTTGCTGTCATTCTTTTGCTGTTCGTTCTCATTGCCCTCATGCCGGGATGGTTTGCGAAGCATGATCCTACGCTGACGGCACTTTCAATCCGTTTAAAATCACCGGGTTTTGTGGGACCAGACGGATCCTCTTATTTGCTCGGTACCGATGAGTTGGGCAGAGATGTGTTCAGCCGATTAATTTATGGAGCTCGTGTCTCCTTGTTTGTATCGGTGACCGCCGTCTTTATATCCGGTATCATTGGAGGATTATTGGGGATGCTGGCTGGATTCTACAGAAATTGGGTTGGTGCTCTAATAATGCGTGTGGCGGATATTTTATTATCCATCCCGTTTTTTTTACTGGCGATTTTGACCGTAGCGGTGCTGGGGCCCAGCTTGTTGAACCTGATAATCGTCCTTGGCCTCGCTCGATGGCCCCGATATGCCCGTGTTACTCAAAGCACGACGCTTTCTACAGTGAACAAGGACTTTGTAAAAGCAATGGCAGCATTGGGTGCGCGTCCGGGCCGGCTGCTTATCCGGCATATTTTGCCTGAGGTGATTCCCCCGCTGGTGGTGGTCGCCACACTGGAAGTCGGACTTATGATTATATTCGAAGCTTCACTATCGTTCATCGGTTTGGGAGTACAGCCGCCTAATCCGAGCTGGGGCTCCATGCTGTCTGTCGGACAGCAGTACGTGTCGACAGCTTGGTGGCTTGCCACTTTTCCGGGCATTGCCATCTTCCTCATTGTGATCTCGATTAATATGATCGGAGATTATGTGCGGGATCGGTTGGATCCGAAAAATCAAAAAAGATAAACCTCGAGGTGATTGCATTGCATTTTGAAGGCATTTTTATAGGTAAAAAGGTTGTCATCACAGGAGCAGCCGGCATATTCGGCACCTGGATCGCTCAGGCCTTTGCTTCCCAAGGGGCCAAGCTGATCTTGTCCGATATTCGCGACAATGAATTGAGGGCGATGAAAGAGGATCCATTGTTGAAGGATGCAGAGCTGCTGTTCCATACGACCGATTTGGCTCAGGAAGCATCCATCGTTGAATTAGCTGAATTTGTTGAGCAGGAATGGTCTTCGGCTGATATTTTGATCAATAATGCCGGTATATATCAAAGACACAAGCTTCTGGAAATGAGTGTGGAAGATTGGAACACTTCGATCGGAGTGAACGTCACGGCTCCATTTCTGTTAACGCAGCTGCTTGCACAGCAGATGATCAAAGACGGCAAGCCTGGCTCGATCATCAATATCAGCTCCGGCGCTGCGCTTAGCAATCAAATCGGCGGGGGGCATTACTCTACGGGCAAAGCAGCTTTATCCATGCTGACCCGTTCCTTCGCGCTGGAGCTTGCCCCGTATCAGATTCGGGTCAATGCTGTAGCGCCGGGCTTTGCCCCGGGCAGTGAGGTGAGCGAGCTGTCGGAGGATTATGTGGCGAATATGCTTACGCAAATTCCGCTTGGCCGCACCTCAGGTCCGCAGGATGCTCCTACGGCTATTCTGTACCTATGCTCCGAGGCGGCTTCCTTCATAACGGGATCTACGTTAACGGTAGATGGCGGTCGTACGGCAGGCACGTTCAAATCGCCGAAGCCTCAGGCTGGAAAGCAGGCTTAAGATGACGAATGCTACCTATGCATGGCCGGATGGAAAGCGCTGCGCTGCGGCTTTTAGTATCGACTTCGATGGAGAGACCCCTTATTTGTGGCGCTCCCGGCATACACAGCCCAATACACTTGGAGAGCTGGAGCAAAGAGCTTTTGGACCCCGCCAGGGGATTTACCGCATCCTGGAGATGCTATCCCGTTTGGATATACGCGCCAGCTTCTTTATACCAGGGGTTATTGCCGAGAAGTATCCTGCGGCGGTGGAGGCGATCGCCAAGGAAGGGCATGAGATCGGACTTCACGGGTATTTGCATGAGCGAGTGGATGAACTGACCAAGGAGCAGGTGCAAGAAAGCATTGTACGCGGAAAGCAGGCCTTGGAGAAGGTTATAGGTCCAAGAACGATGGGGTTTCGCTCACCCTCTTGGGAAATGACGCCCGATACCTTCGAGCTGCTGCAGCGTCACGGGATTCCTTACGACAGCTCCATGATGGGATATGATCATCCGTATTGGATCGATGGACTTCCAGAGGTTCCTGTTCAATGGCTGCTCGATGATGCCATCTTTTATCGTTACACCGGAGGCGTTGGGGGAAATCCACCCTTAAATCCGAATACGGTAATCGATACCTGGCAGCAGGAATACGAGGGTATTAAGCGGTACGGAGGCTTGTTTCTACTGACGGTTCACTGCTGGATCAGCGGCAGGGGCTCGCGTATGGTTGCGCTGGAACGGCTGCTTTCCCAGCTTAAGAATGATCCGGAAGTGTGGTGGGCCACCTGTGGGGAGATCGCTGAATATCATGCCAAGCAGTATGCGGGACAATTTCGCGAGACACTGGGGGGGCGTACGCCATGACCGTCCCAGTGGAGACAGGAGCAAGCGGTAAGGATTCATCTACCATTATGAAGATTCATAATCTTTCTTTATCCTTTCAGCAGTCCTCGGGTCCGGTAACGGCCCTGCGGAACGTTTCTCTGCAGCTGAAAAAAGGCGAAATCCTGGGACTTGTCGGGGAAAGCGGCAGCGGCAAAAGCCTTACGGCGCTGTCTCTGATGAAGCTGCTTCCTGCCAATGCCCGTTTTGATGGAGGAGACATTGAGCTTGCGGGAGTTTCACTGAAAAACATGCCTGAATCGGGGATGCGGAGCATTCGGGGCAACACGGTTTCGATGATTTTTCAGGAACCGATGACGGCTTTGAATCCATTGATTCCGGTCGGGCGGCAAATCGAGGAATTATTTATTTTGCATAAAAAAATGGGCAAAACGGAACGTAAGAGAAGGGTTATCGACCTGCTGAAATCAGTGGGTATCTCGGAGCCCGAGGTCCGTTTCCGTCAATATCCGTTCGAGCTGTCCGGAGGTATGAGGCAGCGGGTTATGATTGCAATGGCACTAGCCTGTAATCCTAAAATGATTATCGCGGACGAGCCTACAACGGCTTTGGATGTTACTATTCAGGCACAAATTTTGGATCTGTTAAAAGACATTAAGCGGGAATACGGTACGTCCATTCTGCTGATTACCCATGATATGGGCGTCATTGCAGACGCAGCGGACCGGGTTGCCGTAATGTATGCGGGGCAGTTGATGGAGCTCGCAGCCGTTGACGACTTAATCGAATCGCCGCGCCATCCTTATACAGTTGGATTGCTGAACAGCATTCCCGATATTACGGGTGACGGGGATGCGGAGCTGAACACCATTCCAGGCGTTGTACCGGATCTGAAAAGCTTGCCGAGAGGCTGTCCTTTTCATCCGCGCTGTACTTTTGCAACGGATCTTTGCAGAGAGCAAAATCCAGAGCTGATAGCGGATCAGCAGGGACATGCCGTGGCTTGCTGGCACCCGGTAGAGGGGGAGTTTAAATGAGTCAAACCGTCAATCGAGAAGGGACGGCTGCGGCCCCCTTGATCGTTGTGGATCATATAAAGAAGCACTATACGCAATCCTCCAAGCTGTTTGGGCTGGGCCGCTCCTCTGTAGTTAAAGCAGTGGATGGAGTAAGCTTTGAGCTGGCAGCAGGAGAAACGCTAGGCCTGGTGGGAGAAAGCGGCTGCGGCAAATCGACGACAGGACGTGCAGTGCTTTATTTGGAACGCCCAACGGAAGGGAAAACATGGTATAACGGTCAGGATCTGTCGACGCTTCAGGGGGAGGAGCTCAGGCGGCTGAGAAAGGACATGCAGATTGTTTTTCAGGACCCTTATTCGTCGTTGAACGTCAGAATGAAAATTCGCGATGTCTTGACGGAGCCCTTTCACATTCATGATCTGCATGCTGGGCAGGAGGCTCAGCAGGCTAAGCAGCTGTTGGAGATGGTTGGCCTCCCTCAGGCTAGTTTGGATAAATACCCTCATGAGTTTTCCGGAGGTCAGCGCCAGCGTATTGTTATTGCGAGGGCAATTGCCCTGCGCCCCAAGTTTATCGTATGCGATGAACCCGTATCTGCATTGGACGTCTCCGTACAGTCCCAAATCGTAAATCTCTTCGGTCAGCTTCAAAAGGAGCTTGATCTCACTTATTTGTTCATTTCGCATGATTTGTCTGTCGTCCGACATGTAAGTGATCGGGTGGGTGTCATGTATCTTGGAAAAATGGTCGAGTTGGGCAGCAAAACATCGATTTTCGGTAAACCGCTGCATCCATACACCCAGGCGTTAATGAGTGCCATTCCTATTCCGAATCCCAAAATGCAGAGGCAGCGGGAGAAAATTACACTGCGCGGGGAGCTGCCGAGTCCACTTAATCCGCCTGCTGGCTGCCGGTTTCATACCCGCTGTCCTTGGGCGGAGGAGCGCTGCCGGCAAGTCGAGCCGGAATGGCGTGAAGCTGAACCGAATCATTGGGTGGCCTGCCATTTGGTTAACCCTTAGCGCTTCATAAGCGGGGGAGAATATTCACTTTCAGAGAGAAAAGGAGCTGAATACATCATGCTGCGATCAACGGATCTATCCCGGCTTACACTGCTTGGGGCGCCGAGCGTTCATCCCCGGGAGCGGGAGAAGGTAGTGCTCGCCAAGGGAAGAATGGACATAGAGCAGGATGTTTATATTAGTGAACTGATCGTGTTAAACACGAATACGCATATTGAAACTGTTCTGTTTGAGGCGCCAAAAGAGGGGGAATTGCCCTCCGATCATAGTCCTAGGTGGTCACCGAATGGCGACCTGCTGGCTTTTATACGCAAGTTTGGAGCGAACGACGAGCTTTGGGTGTACCGGCCATCATCCGGCAGCATTCATGCGCTCACGCCCAAGTGGAAAGTGAAGGATTTCGTTTGGGCTCCCGATAGTCGGACTATCGTTTTTACAAGCCGGGTTAATGAAATCAATACGACTGCTTATACGGTAAAACGAATCCGATATAAGCTGGATGGCGAAGGGATGACGAACGGGTATACCCACCTGTTTGAAGTAGATGTGGAATCATCTGAGGTTTCCAGGATAACTGCTGTGGAATCGGATCATGGAAACCCGGCTTTTTCAGCAGACGGACAAAGCTTGTATTATACAGTAGATTACCCGGACGGGGTCGATCTCGCCAAAAGTCCCCAAGTTCATGTCCAGAATAGGGTAGATGGTTCAACTACCGCAATTGCACCGGACGTAAAGTCGGTTTCGGCACTCGTTCCGCTTCCGAACGGCTCCTTGCTCGGTTCGGGGAAGAAGCATACACCGAACAGTGCCGAATTCGACCAATGGTTCCAAGTGGAACCGGGCGAGAGGGAATACTGGCTGCATGGGAATGTTGATGTGCCTCTCGGGTATCACATTATAAGCGACAGCAAGCGGACAGGCATCAATACAGCAGTGGTGCATCATGCGGCGAGCGAGTTTATTTTCTTTGTAGGAACGTATGAAGGCAGACAGTCGATTTACCGATTGGATACCACTTCTTCCCAGGTGGCAGCCCTTCCTCTGGCGTTGAACGTCATTGCGTTTGCAGTTGAATACTGCGATACGCGAGAATTTACGGTGGTGTTTGTAGGTGATGCCATGGACCATCCAGGAGAGCTGTACCGTGCGGTTTGGAAGGATCAAAACCCCGTTCAGGTGGAGCGGATTACCGGTTATAACGAGGAGATGCAGCAGCAAGTCTCTTCAGCGGAAGTCCACGAACATTTCTATAAAACTCCAGATGGTCTGACTATTCAAGGATGGACGATGGAGGTTTTGAAAAAGGACGCTAGCCCACGTGCAGGGACGATTCTGATGATTCACGGCGGGCCGCATCTTGCTTATGGTCATTCGTTCCATTTTGACTTCTGGTACCTTGCGAGCCGCGGGTATCGAATTGTCTTTTGTAATCCGAGAGGCAGCTATGGTTATGGACAAGCTTTCTCCTACGGGGTTGTTGGGGAGTGGGGCGGCAAGGATGTTCAAGATATTCTTGGTTTCCTGGAAGACGTATCCGCTGCCGATAAATTTGTAGCTGAAGAACCGCTCTATGTAATGGGCGGCAGCTATGGAGGCTATTTGGTCAATTGGCTGATCGGCCATGATCACAGGTTCAAAGCAGCCGTGACCGAACGGTCGATTTGTAATTTGTACAGTAAAATAGGCAACAGCGATCTTGGCTTTCAGATTAATCTGTACGAGCTAGGTGGTCAATCCGATCTTTGGAACGATGAAGAATACATCATGGATCGTTCACCGATACGTTATGCCGAGCAGGTCTCCACACCCGTCTTGATTCTCCATGGGGAACTGGATCACCGTTGTCCCATCGAGCAAGGGGAGCAGTGGTTTCTGGCCTTGAAACGACTTGGCAAAGACGCGGAGTTTATCCGGTTCCCTGGAGCTTCACATGCGATGGCTTCGTCGGGCAGGCCTCAGCAGCGCTTAGCTCGGCTGGATGCAGTAGCGGATTGGTTCACTAAGAACGTATAAAGGCAGGTGTGCGAGCATGAGTAAATTGTTGGAGTTTATAAATGGGCAGCAGGATGCTTTGTTGTCGGATTTGGAGAATCTGGTTAATTTGGATACCCCGACAAGCAGCAAAGCACTGGTGGATCAGGCGATGCAGATTGTTATCACTCGTTTTCAGGAGCTGATGGGAGGTTCTGTTGAATCCATTCCCCAAGAGAAGTTCGGCAATCAAGTGAAGCTGTGCTTGGGCGAAGGAACAGATTCAGGATCAGGGCAAATTTTGCTCATAGCGCATATGGATACGGTTTGGCCGGAAGGTGAGACCGCCAAACGTCCTTTCAGGCAAGAGGGACAGCGTTTGTACGGACCAGGAATTTTTGATATGAAATGCGGTCTGCTGCAGGGACTGTATGCTATGTATGCGGTTGTTTCCCAATACAAGCTTACTAAAAAAATGGTATTGTTCATCAACACGGACGAGGAGGTGGGCAGTCCCTCCTCTAGAAAGTGGATTGAAGAAGAGGCTCTGAAAAGCGATGCTGTCTTCGTTCTGGAGCCTGCATTAGGCCCGTTAGGGAAGTTGAAAACATCCCGCAAAGGAGTCGGAAGATTTGCCTTGGAGATCGAGGGCGTTCCCGCTCACTCGGGGATCAACCACAGCGAGGGCGTTAATGCGCTGCAAGAGCTAGCCCATCAAATCTTGTATTTACAAGGATTGACAGACTACGCTAAAGGCTCAACGGTCAATGTGGGCATTGCTTCAGGAGGCACGGCAGTCAATGTGGTGAGCGGTCAAGCACGGGCTGAGCTTGACCTTCGGATCGAGTCGATGGATGAAGCGGAGCGGCTTAGCCGGCATATTCTGAATGTATCGCCTGTCTTGGCGAACACGAAGCTGCATGTGCGGGGTGGCATTATCCGCCCGCCTATGGAGCAGGCTATGAGCCGCAAGCTGTTTGCCAGTGCCCAGGCGATTGCGGGTGAATTGGGCTTTTCCCTTGAGGAGACCGCCACAGGTGGGGCCAGCGACGGCAATTTCACTGCTGCATTGAACATTCCGACCTTGGACGGATTGGGTGCGGTTGGTCATGGCGCCCATGCTCTCGATGAATATGTGGAGCTGGACAGTATCTCCTTACGCTGCGCTTTGCTTGCTCATTTGATCAAGGAGCAGATGGAGGAATTGAATTAAAAAAAGAATTTGTACCTGAATTCAGAATTCGGTACAAATTCTTTTTTTTGTTGTTAAATCGGTGGATACGTGTGCATCGCCTGTTAGGGGACATGTTGTACACTGAGCCTTAGATGCCGCGTGGTGTTGGACCGACCGCCATGCAATGCCGCAACGCGCGCCCGGGATTCTCTCGCGTTGGAAATGTGATCTGAATGGTGCCTAATTTCTTAATAGCTTTAGAGCGATCTCAATTGAAATTAACGTCTATCTCTGGAGCTTTAGCTTTTGTTCGTCCTCTAATGGCGTTTTTTTAATTTTGGAGCGTGGGATCATCGACTTGTTTAACTGGGATATCTTTTACACCTTGATAAGTTACTGCCTTCATACATCAGCCACCTATAAATAGAAATACGCAATGTATAATGCCTATTTTTTGAACAGTCCACTCCATCAGCGAAGTACTTTCATAGACTGGTGTGTGACATGGGAGGAGGAAAATCATATGGGGTTTGATGGAATAGGTATTGGAATGACTGCCGCAGGTGTAATGCTTGTGTTATTTATACTTCTTGTTATTACTGGCGGCGGCATCTAATCATGAATTTATAACATTACTCACCTGTTTTGGATATTGTTTTCTCAACCTTGACTAAATGGTAGCATAGTGAAAAACGGGTGCGAAGGCAGCCGTTTTTTTTTGTAATAACAGACTTTATATGTTTCGGGGCTCCCCGCAAAGTATTTGAATCAACTTCGAAGCAAGACCCCACTTTGTGGGGATATTTTACACGCCGGATTGTTCTATACAGCCTAAAGTGGGGATACCCTATCTAAGTGATAAGGAAGTATAAGTTTGAACCGGAACTTGCCTTTCTTATATCACAAGAAAACCACCACTAAAACAAGAATATATTTTATCTAAAGGGCTTCGAATAGAAGCTTATCCAAGGAATGAAAAATGAACGGGCAACCTGTACCTGTCTACATTACTTAGATTGAGCAGAGTTAACATTAGAGCTTAGGTATTTAACGCACTCCATTATCAAGGGGGATTTTTATAGGTATAGCGGCGAAGCAGCGCTGGCGACGAGCCCTGGAGGATTTTGTACGGAACTAAGAGTTTCGTTATTCCATCTGTCAACTCTAATCTAAGGAAATAGCGGAAGTGGGAATTCCGTTATGCTGGCCGAATTGAGCATTTATGCATAAAAACAGAGTGATAACGGAACTAGCGGTTCCGTTATCACTCTGTTTTTTGGGCTTTCCAGCTAATAAAGGAACTATTACTTCCGCAATGACCTTCACTTTAGTGGATCGGTACTGGCGGGTTGTATAGGTGCAGTGCAGGTGATCTCTTCTCTAAATGGAGATGGGGCTAGATGTACATGGAACACTGCAAGGGAATTCATTGTTGTGAATAACGGCTCGAAGTGAGGAAGCAGCGCAAAGTAAAGGGTAGAACAAAAGAGGGCATGGCTGTGGGATGGAGGAGTGTGAGCGTCGGCCCTGGTCTCCGGTGACTGCTCAGGTATGCAACCTACCTTTGGAAGAGGAATCTAACTGTTTAAAAGATACTTAACTACTACCTTTCTACTACCTGAGGATACTATCGCTCGCAATACACGAATGATAAATTTAAGAGGTTCTAGGATGACGCGTCTGCAGAACTAATGATGGAGCTTGGGAGTGGACAGTAAATGGGATGGCTTGTTGTAATTCACGTGTTGTCGTCGATTGTCGGTATTGGGCCGACCTTTTTCGGACATGTTTTGTTCAGGAAGAAGCAGCAAAGGGAGGAGCTTAGACAATCGTTGGCACTGTTTCAGCTGCTCAACTATTTCCCTAAAATAGGCGGAACGATTGCTGTTTTGTCCGGTGTGGCACTCGTAGCCTTGTCAGGTTGGAAATTTACGGATCTATGGATTTGGATTTCTCTCGTATTATATGTGCTTATACAGGTGGTTGCGGTAGGAATGCTCGGTCCAGTAATGAATCAATTAATACAAGTATTGAATGGCGAGAATGGACGATCAACTGATCAGGACACATCAACGAACAAGGCAGCAATACTTCTCTCGAAAGCTAATCGGCTATATAATACGGCTTCGATTATGGGTATCATATTGATTCTTTTAATGATCGTAAAACCAATGTGATGTGCTGACAATGAAACAACTCATTATATAAGAGGAGGAACATAAAAATGAATTTACATGGTAAAGTAGCTTTCATCTCCGGAGGAGCGCGCGGAATCGGAGCGGCAACAGCACTTATGCTGGCCAAGCAGGGGGCCATGGTTGCGGTGAATTATATTCAACAGGAGGATTCCGCTCAGGCGATCGTGGACCGTATTCGGAATGCAGGGGGAAAAGCAGAGCTGGCCAGGGCGGATGTGCGTGATCCTGACCAGGTAAATAGCGCCATAGCGCATATTCAGACAACGCTTGGTGACATCGACATCCTGGTAAGCAATGCGAATATGTCCTTCGTGATGAAGCCGATGATCGAGATGCAATGGGAGGAATTTGCCCAGAAGCTCAATGATGAGATGAAGGCAACTTTTACGTTGACACAAGCGGTTTTGCCTGCTATGATTACCCGAAAATATGGAAGAATCATCTATATATCCAGCAGTGCGTCGGATGTCGCAACACCTTATTTTGCGGCACATGGCTCCGCCAAAGCAGCGCTTAATGCGTTCGCGAAATATGTAGCACTGGAGAACGCCCCCTATGGAGTTACGGCAAACGTAGTTTCTCCAGGACTTGTCCAGACAGATGCTTCACGTTATACACCGGAAGAGATTAAACAACAGATTGCGGCCATGACGCCGCTGCAGCGTGTAGCGATGCCAGACGACGTATCGGGTGCGATCGCTTTCCTGGCGAGTGAAGAGAGCCGGTTCATAACGGGTACTTGTACGAATGTGAACGGTGGATTGCTTATGGTGTAGGTATGCATCACAGCAGCGGTATTTAGATGGAGAAGGGTGCGGTTGGGAGGCATGGATAAGGAATCGGACAGTGCAAAAGAGGTTGGGGAACGATTCGTTAATGAAATTGATCAGATTGAACGGCATTATCTGGTAGGCAGGCAGAAGGAAATCCAATTCTTCCGCGAAGAGCTTACTGGGAAGGGGCATAGAGGAGCTATTCTCAATATCTATGGCACCGGTGGCGTAGGCAAAAGCTACCTCCTCGACGAATTCCGCCGGATTGCCATTGCTCATCATGCCCAGACGAGGTTCCTGCTGCTCGACAGCAGGGATTTTCCGCATAACCCACAGGATTTCTGCCTCCATTTGCTGCGGTTGCTTCGTTACAAGTTATCTAAAGATGAACAGACGGATAACCAGGATCGTTTGTTAGAGCTGTGCCAAAAGGTGATTCAACAGGTGACTGAGTCTGAGTCAGTTAGAGTCATTCTGGCATTGGATACTTTCGAGGAACTCGGAGAGCTCGAATACTGGTTCCGGGAAGAGTTCCTGACACAGCTCCAGTCCAACGTACTCGTTATTTTATCCGGACGTTACCCGATTCAAGGTACATGGCTGTCTTCCCCTGCATGGCGACAGCTTATTAGGCAAATGCCTATTGGGGATCTGGATTATTCCTCGGTCAAGGAGTATTTGAATCGTTCCGGCTTCAAGCGGGAAGACCAAATCCACCGGATATGGAACAAGACCAAGGGGCATCCGTTGACTCTATCCCTGCTTGTGTCCACTAATCTGTCCAATGCCGTGCAGCCAATGGAGATAGAGGAAGATAACGGCATATTCGCTCAAGTTGTGCATACCTGGTTGAAGGAGCTTCCGGACCCGCAGCTTCGGGAGTTAGTGGAAGCGGCCGCGGTACTACGGCATTTCAATCAGGAGCTTCTCTCCTGTGCCATGGATAATCCTGTCCCGACTGAGCACTTTCTTAAGCTCGTTGGGCTTTCTTTCGTCCGTCGGGTGGATCGGGGCTGGCTGCTCCATGACCTTATGCGGGATGCAATTACTCATGAGCTTCAGGTTCGCACACCGGAACAGTACGCGGGGATTCGAAAGCGCTGTGTGCTCTACTATTACGATCTGATCAAGCAATCGGTCCACAAGAAATCTGTCGCTTGGGAGACTGCCGAGTGGTTCTATTATATTGGTGATCCGGCTATCCTTGCCTTCTTTTATCAAAATTCGGGTACCCATAAGCTGGAACCGCTTAATAGCGCTAATTGGTCCGAGGCGGAGCGTTACATGGAGAACAGGCGATTATTGGCTAAAGAAGCGAGGATTACTTATACGAATCCAGAAACATTGGAACGTTATGATTACGTGATTTCTGAGCAAGAAAATCTGTATACCTTGAAGCATATCCATCTTCAGGAGCTGTATGAGCTGGATGTGAGCACCGTCAAACTGATCCGGGATGGGCTAGGAAATATGTCAGGCCTTTCAGTAATCATCCCAATTAATGTACACACATTGGACTATTTATGTACAAAGCCGCTATCCTCGGCATATTTTGCAGGATTGCCGGAGCAGAGGCTGAAGGAATTGAAGGTGCCGCGGGAGTCAAAGGCGGGGTATTTCGTGAAGACGATCGATATTCCCGATTTCGCCAACCATTCGATGCGCGCAGCTGCCGGCTTAACATTCATCACGCATATCATTTCTGCCGAATTCCTCATCGCGGCTCCTCCGCCTAATCCGTTCTTCGGAGAAATTCATCAAGGCCTTGGATGCCAAGTTGCCAAGCATGCGGTGCATTACGACTATGACGGCATAACACCGACACCTTATTATGTTATTGATACAAGAGGAAATAAGCTGCAAAATTATTTGAACAAAATGCTTGCGAGCTTTGGCATGCTCGACGAACGCAGAGATGTGCAGAAGGAGTATGCCGCCCTGACATCGCGAGAGAAGGAAATCGTGGAGCTTATCATTGAAGGGCACACCAATACTGAAATCGCTAGTAAGTTGTATCTCAGCGAGATGACGGTGAAGAAGCATTTGACGAATATTTTCAGGAAGCTGGATATTAAGAACAGAAACCAGTTGGCTTTTCTGATGAGGGAGCGTCATATAAGTAGGAAGTAACCATTTTATAACTCTATACGGAAAATAATGCAAGGCTGAAAATCCTATCAATCTGGGATTTTTTTTTGTCTAAAAACATGGATTTATGGGCCAATAGAAACATCCGAATGAAAGTTCATTTTTAGTAGAAAAGAACGCTCGCGACGCTTAGGCTGGGGTTTGCAGCTAATAAATAATTTTTTTTGAGAATGTTGTTAAATATAAGGAGGGATTATAATGCGATTCAACTGAACGATGATGAGTTTCTTCACAGCCATTTAACGGCCTGATTGGCCTAATCGGAGGATGTTTCATGCGGTTTAAGGATGTGTTTTCTATCATCGGCCCGGATATGGTCGGCCCCTCCAGCTCGCATACGGCGGGTGCTGTGAGAATTGGCAGAGTTGCAAGGCAGCTATTCGAGGTTCAGCCGGAAAAGGTAAATATATATCTGTACCGTTCCTTCGCGGATACCTATCAGGGACATGGGACGGATGTGGCACTTGCCGCAGGTTTATTGAACTGGGATACGGCTCACGAGCACATCCCGGAAGCTCTTGTTATTGCCGAGCAGCGGGGAATGCAGCTAAACTTTATTGCGAAATCCGGAGGCGCACTTCATCCGAATACGGCAATCTTACAGATGATGAAGCTTAATCATTCCATGCGTGTTACGGGTACCTCGATTGGGGGAGGAAATATTGAAATTGTCGGGGTGGACGATTTCGATGTTCGTTTCTCCGCCAGTTTTCCTACGATGGTAATTACACACGCAGACCGGATAGGTATGTTGGCGGAGGTAACCCATTTATTCAGCCAAAACCACCTGAACATTGGGGCGATGGATGTGGATAGAAAGAGCCGGAACGGACAGGCTTTCACAGTCATCGAAGCGGACGGAGCCATATCACAGGAGCTGATTCAAGCCGTTCGAAATCTTGAAGGTGTCGTCTGCGTTCGAATGATCGATTTAACAACAGGAGGTGAGGAAGCTTGAGATTCCGTGAGCTCCATGAATTGATCGCCATATGCACTCAAGAAGAAAAGACGATACATCAATTGATGCTGGAAGAACAGTCCTTGGAATCAGGTCGAACACCGAACCAAGAGAATGCCCAAATGAAGTCTTATTATCTTGTTATGAAAGAGGCCGTTCACCGGGGATTAAATAAAGATACGTTATCTCGCAGCGGGCTTACAGGAAATGATGCCAAGAAAGTGGCGGCAGCGGTTTCCGCAGGAGAAGGTATGCTCGGACCTATAGGAGACAAAGCGCTAGCCTATGCGCTGGCGGTTTCTGAAGTGAATGCCAGTATGGGGCGGGTTATAGCTACGCCTACGGCCGGTTCCTGCGGAGTCATTCCCGGTGTATTCCTCAGCACACAAGAATATTACGGATGGAGCGACGAGCGGATGACGGAAGGGTTGTTCACCGCAGGCGCGCTTGGCTTCATCATTGCTAACCGCTCCTTCGTGTCTGGAGCTGAGGGAGGATGCCAAGCCGAGATCGGCTCAGCCGTAGCGATGGCTGCGGGCGCTTTGGTTGAACTGCGAGGTGGGTCGCCTGTACAAGCGGTGCATGCGGTAGGGCTCTCCTTGAAAAACTCGCTCGGTCTTGTTTGCGATCCGGTCGCCGGATTGGTCGAAGTACCATGCATCGTGCGCAACGGCTTTGGTGCCGTCTCGGCTATTACCGCTGCCGAGATGGCGCTTTCCGGGATTCGCAGCGTCATTCCAGCGGATGAAGTGATTGGGGCCATGCTGGAAATCGGGGGGAGCATGCCGGAGAAATACCGTGAAACCGCGAAGGGCGGGCTCGCCGCTACGCCGACCGGTCAACAGATCATGCAAAGCCTGCTCGATCATCGGGCATTAGGGGCAGATACACTGAAGGCTCCGGCAAATCTGCCGAAACAGTGAAGGACAGTGTAACACAGCATAAGAATACAAGGTTTCAACAACTAAACCGATTGCTTCAGCAATGGGTTATTTTTTTGTTTCATGCATTGCGAGCTTCAAGAACGTGAATGATATCTCATTATTTTACAAATAGTAACTGTAGAAATTTTATAACTATTTATAACAAAAATAATAAGGGGAGGATCTTATAAATTACCGGAAACTTATGATGCTGCGAAATAAGGGAACGTGGAATGATGATCAAATCCCCAATCCTAATCAGTCCAAATCTGAGGATACACTAATCCATAATGATATTACCTTTAACGAACAAGCTTTAAGAGAAATTTTCCATCTATGCTCAGATATCATATTTCGTCCGATTCAAATTCATGGGCAAACAAAAGTTATGTTGATCTATTTGGATGGGTTTATTGATAACGCTATTATGGATGAGGTAATTCTTAAGCCGTTGATGTTTCATGGGATGCCTCAAGGACTGGAGCAAATCGGAAACCTCGAAGGATTAATCAGAGGGGAAGCTATTGCGGTCAGTCAAACAAAACTTGTACATCAAATTTGCGAAATGGTACAAGCCATTCTCAAAGGCCAGGTTGCTATTCTTGTTGACGGACATGGCAGCGCATTGCTTGCAGAGCTGAAGGGATTTGAGAAAAGGGGGGTTGAAGAACCAACCTCGGAAGTGTCTATTCGCGGTCCACGGGACGGATTTACTGAAACCTTGCGGATCAATACGAGTTTAGTGAGGAGACGAATCCGAAGCGCCCGATTAAAATTAGAACCTTTAGTTATTGGAGAAATGTCCCAGACTGACGTTGTAATCCTCTATATTGAGGGAATTGCTCAAAGCACGATAGTGGAGGAAGTACGCAGAAGATTAAGCAGCATTCAAATTGATGCCGAAATTGGAGCAGGCTTTCTGGAAGAATTCATTGAAGATCTTCCATTCTCGCCTTTTCCGCAAATACAGAACACAGAGCGTCCGGATGTTGTTGTTTCCAGTTTATTGGAGGGCAAGGTGGCCATAATGGAAGATGGCAGCCCTTATGTTCTTATAGTTCCCATGACATTCTGGTCAGCTATGCAATCAGCTGAAGACTACTATGAAAGATTCCTGTACGCCACAGCGGTCCGGTGGATTCGGTATACTCTTCTTATCATGTCTCTATTACTTCCAGCTGCCTATGTTGCTATTGTTTCCTATCATCCCCAGTTGATGCCGACAAACCTCTTGCTAAGCATCGCGGCTGCTCGTGAACCAAGCCCCTTTCCTGCGGTAGTTGAGGCGCTGCTGATGGAATTTACATTTGAAGCCTTGCGGGAGGCTGGAATACGATTGCCCAGAGCTGCGGGCTCGGCGGTCAGTATAGTGGGGGCGCTTGTAGTAGGACAGGCTGCCGTACAGGCGGGAATTGTATCCGCCCCGATGGTTATCGTCATAGCGACTACAGGGATTGCTTCATTTGCCATTCCCAGGTACAACTTTGGCACTGCATTTCGACTCTTGCGTTTTCCGATGCTTTTATTGGGAGGGATGCTTGGATTCTTTGGAATAGGAATTGGAAGTCTTGCCATTCTTATTCATCTTGTTAACCTTCAATCATTCGGTGTCCCTTATCTTACACCAGTGGCTCCACAGTTTTTAAACGGATTGAAGGATACTTTGATACGTGCTCCCAGGTGGGCTATGCAATTTCGTTCAGTGTCGATTACAGGCAAAGAAAGCGAACGAATTTCCCAAGGTCGGAAGCCGGGACCTCAGCAAGGCGACAACCAGCCGTAATGATCTTCAGAAGGGGGCGGTGAGAAGGATGAGGAGTGGCATGCAGCTTTCAGGAGGTCAAATCTTTTGGTTGATGACAACCACAGAAATTGGAATGTGTATTCTTCTGTCCATATCACCGTCAATTAAAGAAGCAGGCCAGGATGCATGGATATCTATAATCATTGCAGGAATGGCGGCGATGCTAATCACGGGGATGTCGATTAAGATAAGCTTACATTTTCCGAATCTCACATTCGTTGAATACAGTCAAGTTATATTAGGGAAATGGATTGGAAAGGGTATTCTTCTCATCTACTTTGTCAAATGGTATTCCATATTGGGTGCAATTCTTCGCCAATCCACCGATTTTTTGCATCTTGTATTATTTAACAAAACACCATTATGGTTAGTTATTTTACTGTTTGTTCTGATCCTGATATATGCTATCTATCATAAAGGCGTAGAAAGCTTGGCGCGATGCAGTGAAGTTATAGGTCCGTTGATAGTACTTACAATCATCCTGGTTTTTATTCTAAATTGGAAAAGTATGGACTGGCAACGGCTGCAGCCGGTGATTGCTGACGCAGGATGGTCTGGAATTATTAAAGGCTCGCTGCCCTCCATGGTTTTTTTCTCTGAGGCCACTACGATCATTATGCTGGTGCCTTTCATGATTAAATCGTCTGATGCCTTGAAACGGACTTTACAGGCGATAGCGTTAGTCACCGGGCTGCTTTGTATTTCAACCATAGCGATCATTCTGACATTTGGCAACCTTGCAGCAGGGATGAGGTATCCTTACTTCACAATGACAGGTTTTATTTCCATATTGGAATTTATACAGAACATAGATGCAGTGGTCGTCATTATCTGGTTTTTCAGTGTGTTTGTAAAGTTGGCGCTTTATCTGTTTATGGCAAGCTACGGAACCGCACAGTGGCTTGGAATTAAAAACTGGAGGAAAATGATTTGGTTCGTTAGTCTCATAGGCTTTGTTATTGCTGTTGCTTTCCGAAATGTAGATCAAGCGTCAATCGACTATGCTTCCAAGTATAGACTACTAATTGACTTTCCCTTATCCACAATATTAATTCCGCTTCTGTTATGGGTAGTATTTCTTATCCGTAAAAGAAGTCTAAATAAGGGAGCTAATTAATGGATGAAAAGAACAAGCTTAAGCCTAAGTGTAGTGTTGTTATTGCTTCTTACCACGGGGTGTTGGGATCGTAAGGAACTCAATGACAGGGCGCCCTTGTTAGGTTGGGGAATGGATCTTGTAAAGGATGGTACATACCGGGCGACTGCACAGCTGGCTATCTCCTCTAAGTTAGGGGGCGGACAGGGTCCTACTGGACAGGAGTATCCCTATTTCATTGAAACTGGATTTGGGAAAAATATAAGAAACGCGGCTGACGACATTCAGACAAAAATTTCACGGACCTTATTTGCAGGTCATCGTCGGGCTATCATTATCGGAGAATCTTTGGCACGCCATGGACTAAAAGAAATCGTGGATGAGTATAGTCGTAATGTCATAGTCCGACTGCGTTCGGATATGTTTATAGTCAAAGGCGGGACGGCTACTGAGCTGCTTCGTCTCACTTATCCATATGAACGAATTCCTATTTTTGGAGCTGTAAAGATACACGAAGCTGGTGGCATAAAACCCGAATTCACTCTGCGGGACTTTTTAATAGCTGCATCCAGTGAAGGCAGCAGTCCGGTACTGCCCGTGCTTGAGATCTTACCGGAACCTCCTGCACCTAAAGGTCCGAAGGGGGAGCAGGCACGCGAGCCCAGAATTAAACATACCGGGACTGGCGTTTTTAATAGCAATCTGAAGTTGGTCGGTTTTCTGGATGCTAAGGATTCTTCCATGCGAGAGTGGGTCTGTGGTATCAGGAATTCCGTATCAATTGCCGAGAGCTTACCGGAAATAGGTAATATATCCCTTGATGTATATCAATTAAGAAGCAAAATTACACCTGTAATACAGGATAATAAAGTATTAAAAGTAAACATCATTATGACTGGAAATGGCAGCCTTGTCGAAAGTAACACGAATCTGGATCTCTCTGAATCCAACAATCTTATAAGGATGCAGGATGAATTGAGTAAACAACTGGAAGAATCGACTATGAAAATGATAAAAAAAGCACAGCACACTCATGGAAGAGATGTTTTCGGAATCGATAATGTTATTCACAGAAAACATCCGTATCTTTGGAAAACGTTAAAGATCCGTTGGGACAAAGAGTTTGCAAATGTGGATGTCTCGGTCAAGGTGAATTTGGTTATTCGTGATACGGGTCAATTGGGAAAACCGCTGCAGTTGAAAAAGAATGAGATCCAATAAGCCGTTTCCTTCTGCGCTCCTCTATCCTTTCTGGTATAATGTATAACGTAACAGCGGCCTGGACATAGCGGCAATCAATGAGGGTGGTGCTTATTTTGGAAACGGTGCTTCAAGAACGATGTGATGAAACATGTGAAGGGACTTTCAATGTTGTCACTTTAAAGCAAAATTTAATAACCGAACATACAGCGGCGGGCTTGGCTGAGGTGTTTAAAGCGCTCGGAGACCCCACACGTGTAAAAATCATATATACTTTAGTACAAAATGAACTTTGTGTGCATGACCTGACCGTAGTTTTGGATATGAGTCAATCTGCCATCTCTCACCAACTGCGGTATTTGCGAAACCTGCGAATCGTTAAACGCCGTAAAGTAGGGAAGACGGTGTTTTACTCCCTAGATGATGAACATATCGAACAAATATTTGTCCAAATGCTGCAGCATATAAAGCACGGGTAAATAGCTTTGAGAAAGTGTGTGTGATGATGAAAATTAAAAATTATCATTTTCAAGAGGAAGGCTTGCAGCGCTTCCTTGGTTCACTTGAGGTACAGATTATGGAAATAATGTGGGCATCAGGTCAATTGAGCATAAAGCAGGTACATCAAATCATTGATGCAGGTACCCCCTATTCCTTCAATACCATTATGACGGTTATGAACCGTTTGTTTGAAAAAGGACTTCTGGAGAAACAAACATCCGGTAAGGGAAGAACGAAATTGACGCTTTTTAAAGCAGCCTGTACAAAGGAACAATTTTTAGCTGAACAGGCCAAAAACGTTACTCAAGGATTAATCAAAGAGTTTGGCGATATGATGGTTACTCATATTATTGACGTAATGGAGGAAGCGGACCCAACCCTAATCCAGAAGCTGCAGCAAAAACTTGATGAAGTTAATCGAAGGAAGAAGCTATGATACGATTCGAAAGACCTCAAATATCGATGCTCCTGATCATTCTAATATCTGGCCTGGTCTTATTGCAGATGGGCCTCTCCTTATCTCATCAGCTTGGTGATGTTCCCTTTGGCCACAATACACTGGGGTATTTAGCTAACCTTATATCTGATATGTGGGTCAACCATTCCTTGTCCGAAATGTTATTCTCCTTATTGATTTGTTTCACTGTATATCGAATGCTCCATTATATCGTTAAACAATCGTATTTGGCGATTAAGTGGAATTTTTTTATTAAAGGACAGGTACAAGGAAAACTTACAAAGAGATGGAATAATAAATTTAGAACATGGGATGAAACTATCTTAGTTCTTCGGGAAAGCTCGCCTCTAGCCTTTGCAGTTGGCTTTATGCGACCGAAAATCGTTATCTCTACAGGATTGCTAGATTTATTGTCTCCGGAAGAAGTTAAGGCTGTGCTGCTTCACGAAAGATACCATTGTCAATGTCACCATCCGCTTAAAAAATGGATTACCGGATTGTTCATCAAGAGCATGGAATATGTACCTGTTATCAAAAGCTTGGGAGCGCACTTTGAAATTTGGATCGAGCTGCAAGCAGACCGTTATGTTATGAAAAAAACGAACACTCCTTTAATTTTAGGATCAGCCTTGATGAAATTAATAAAAGTTCATAATAAGTTTAAAATGGTTAGGGTTAGTTTTGCTGAACATGCCATCAATTACCGGCTGCAGCAAATCATTGATCCCGATAAGCCCATTGCTGCAACCTTGTTTACCGGGAGATGTGTTTTTATTAGCAGTGCGGTAATGCTTGTGATGTCGATGATTGTTATGTTTCAGTGCGTGTAAAGCAGGGGAGAGATCCTCTGCTTTTTTTGTTTTTTAAAACGATAGTGTAAGCGGCGATTTATGTGAATACTTAAAGAATCTGCCAAAGCTCTCACAATAAAAATAGGGCAAAAGCCAATAGTAAAGTGGGCGGGTCTATTGGGGAAGCACACTTTAACGAATTAGGCTATACATGATTGACACATGGATAAGAAAGGCATATTATATAAACAAACAATACATGAGCAATTAATCATATGTAATTTAAAGGAGCCTGATTCTTATGTCTGGAAAGTCATCATGCTGCAGTCAGGATGCAAAACATAGTCATATCCATGAGGAAAAGGACCGGGATCATGAATCGTGCTCATGTGCTCAACATGAGCACCATAATCATGGACATGATCACAGCCATGACCCTAACAACCATAAGCACAGTGATGATCATCATCATGGTCAGGACAGTAACCATGGGGATCAACATGATCACAAGAGCCACAATGACAGTCACAGCCATACTCACGATCATGATCACAAGCATGGGGATTCATGCGGCGGAAATCATAGTGCTAGTACAGTAAACCAGACGGTTACCCTTGAAGGTATGCATTGCGGTGATTGTGCTCTGAAGCTGGAAAAATCGATCTCCCGTATAGAAGGAGTAGCACAAGTTCAAGTAAATTTCGCTACGGCAAAGATGAGCCTTGGTTATAACCAATCCCAATTAGACTTCGATACCATTAAAAAGCATATTCGTAAACTCGGATACAGTGTCCAAGAACAGGCCGCCGCAAAGCAATCCAGCGTTTTTCGGATTGAAGGCATGGACTGTGCAGACTGTGCACAAAAGTTAGAGAAACGTGTGGGAGCTCTTGCATCTGTAAATCAAGTCATGGTGAATTATGGCGCGGCCAAGATGACGGTTGAGCATGATGGCAGTGCTGAGCAGGCTGTAATTCAGACTGTAAAGCAAGCCGGATATACGGCCTTGCCGGATACAGGCGGCAAGCCTCTAGTGGCCGATGAACGCAGTTTCTGGAGACGTAATAATAAAGTGATTCCTACTGCATTATCAGGCTTGATATTTACAATAACATGGGCTCTTGAGCTCGTTCATGCAATCCCTGATTCCATATCAACGATCTTTTATGCATTGGCTATGCTAATAGGCGGTTATCGCATTGCGCGAACAGGCATTTATGGTCTAAAATCCAGAACCATCGGCATGGATCTTCTTATGACGGTTGCGGCACTTGGTGCAGGACTCATAGGACAATGGGAAGAAGGCGCTGCTGTTGTATTCCTTTTCTCCTTAGGAGAAACATTGGAAGCTTACACCATGGATCGTACTAGAAAGTCAATACACGGTCTTATGGATTTATCACCGAGGGAAGCGCTCGTCCGAAGAAACGGTGAAGAAATGATGATTGCGATCGAGGCTATTCAAATTGGCGACACGGTCATCGTTAAGCCGGGTGAAAGAATAGCTATGGATGGCGTGATTAGCAAAGGAGCTTCAACTATTAATCAAGCTCCAATCACCGGTGAATCGATTCCAGTCGAGAAGGCAGAAGGGGATGAAGTGTTCGCAGGTACGGTCAATCAGCAGGGGGCTTTGGAAGTGAAAGCCACTAAGCTGTCTAAGGACAATACCTTGTCACGTATCATCAATCTTGTGGAAGAAGCACAGGCTCAAAAAGCTCCATCCCAGCGGTTTGTGGATGTTTTTGCCAAATATTATACGCCTGCCGTGCTTGTAATTGCGTTGCTAATTGCCATTATCCCACCTTTGTTTATGGGTGAATCCTTTCAGGTATGGTTTTATAGAGCTCTAATGATGTTGGTCGTCTCGTGTCCATGTGCTTTAGTTATATCGACACCGGTGTCCATTGTTTCTGCCATTGGCAATGCAGCCAAAAATGGAGTTTTAATTAAAGGCGGAGCTCATCTTGAACGGTTAGGGGCTGTATCTGTTGTTGCATTTGATAAAACAGGTACGCTTACAGCTGGAATTCCGCAAGTAACAGAGATCATTCCGCTGGATTCCCGAACAGAAGATGAGGTATTATCTATAGCGGCCGCAGTGGAGTCAGCATCTGAACATCCGGTAGCAAATGCCATAGTAAGAAAAGCAAAGCAGGCCAACCTTCCCATCAAATCCAGCTCCTCGTTTACTTCGGTGACAGGTAGAGGTGCTCAGGCTAGCATCGAGGGAACCTTATTCTACATCGGGAGCCCCCGTTGGTTTATTCATGAATTGAAACTATCTTTGGAAAATATTAAGGATACCATTCAAAGGCTCGAAAAGCAGGGGCAAACCGTTATGCTAATGGGCAGCGGGCAGGATGTATGGGCAATATTTGCTGTCGCAGACGAGATTAGAGCCAATAGCAAGTCCACTCTTGAGCAGCTCAAGGCAATTGGCATTGAACGGACCGTCATGTTAACGGGGGATAATCAAGGTACGGCTCAAGCCGTTGCAGCGAAGCTCGGAAACATTGACTACCGAAGCGAGCTGCTGCCTGAAGATAAAGTGAGCTCCATTAAAGAGCTCATGGGCAAACACGGTTATGTTGCCATGATCGGGGATGGAATTAACGATGCACCTGCATTGGCAACAGCTACCGTAGGGATTGCAATGGGAGCTGCCGGAACTGATACGGCATTGGAAACAGCAGATGTTGCATTGATGGCCGATGATCTTTCCAAGCTGCCATTCGCTATCGGATTAAGTCGGAGGGCATTACGGATTATTAAACAAAATATCGCTTTTTCGTTGCTTGTCAAAGTCGTATTCCTCATCATGATCTTCCTGGGCACATCTACTCTCTGGATGGCTGTTCTGGCTGATACAGGAAGCTCGCTAATCGTCATTGCGAATGGGATGAGGCTTCTGCGTACAAAAGCAGGTTCAATTAGTGCTTAACACAGATAGGGGCACATAGTTAACGATAGCTTCTGCCGCTAAGGGCAGGAGCTATTATAATTTCGATTAAAACGGAGGAATCGGGTATGCATTCTCACTTCAGTATGAATTTGGATTTTAAGGTTGTAAGGAAAAGCGGGTTCTTGCTATTTCTGGTCTTGGCTTTGATTTTTATCTTTGATTTGTTGGTAGTTTTTAATTTTAATACAAGGCTTTGTTTTTATGTTGCCCCGTTTTTATTACATTTGGTACTATCCATCTTTGTCAAAAAGAAAGAATCCTGGTTAACCGGGGCTATTTTTGCAACGCTTTGTTCCATGCTCTGTTTCATTATTATTTTCTTTTTGTTCTTAAACAAGTCTGCTTCATGATTTTGTCATTATTAAACTACATATCATAGTGTTTTATATCTTTTTTTATGTTATTTTATAAATTGTATAGCCAAGAGTATAAAAAGCGTAGAACTGGAGTACGGGTATGCAAGCTTAATCACGTAGGAGGCCTGAGTTTGGCGACGATAATTTTATTGCTGTGTTTAGTCATTATCGGCTCATTTTTTAGTGCAGCACTTGTATTATTCTTTCAAAGAAAAAAACGGCAAGGCTCCCTCCAGCTTTGTCTGGGGTTCATCACGATCATTCTGTTTTATTATGCCATTTATAATGATTGGATATCTATTCCTGAGCATTTGGCCGATTATGGAAGATGATGAAAAGATGGCTACTGTTATAAAAGATAGGGATAGAAGTGTTGAACACATGCTAAGGAGAACCTATGAGAAAGAATAAAAAATGGCTTCAAGCAACCATTTTTACGTTTGTTCTGCTGGTCGGAATCTATATAGTTGTCATTAATACACTGGAAGGTAAAGATTCGGTAACTATAGGAACAAAGGCACCGGACTTCACGGTAACCGGATTGGACGGCCAAATGCATGACTTATCCCAATACAAAGGAAAACCTCTAATCATCAACTTTTGGGGCACCTTCTGCCCTCCTTGTGTGAGGGAAATGCCGGCGTTGCAAAGTCAGTATGATAAATGGAAAGATCAGAATGTTCAGATCGTTGGGATGAACTTAAATGAAAGTCCGGTAACCGTAAAAGCATATTTGCAACAGTATAACATCACGCTGCCGATTCTTTTAGATAACGATGTTATTAGGAAGAAATACAAAGTTTTCTCTTATCCGACCACCTTCTATATTGACGCGAATGGAATTATTCAGGATATATTCGTGGGTGAGATGAGTGAGAATGATGTCTCGACACGAATAAATAGACTGCTGCGGTAATTAGAATTCCGCTTCCAGCTTTACTGTTTATTCATGTCTGCCTGATGTTAAGGAGGAATTACAATTGGGTACGTGGTTTTTATTCAATACCGTGTTTGTTGTGTTTTTTATCCTTTATTTGATGACCGCAAGCAATGCAAAAAGGATGCTAATGTACAGTGTTGCTGCTGATCATATTAAGGCAAAAAGGCTAAAACTATTCTCGAAAGTATATTTGTTTATATGGATTACTTCACTTATTGCTATGATTTTGAGCCTTTTCTAACTAGCAGCTCTTAACGAATCTGGAACAAGTGTGAATGAAATTATTGCAGTCTAGCTCCACTAGAGAGAGGATCATATGAGAAACAAAGCATGGATTATCTTACTCACCTTATTGGCAGCAGTGCTATCCCTTCAGATATTGCCGAACGCCCCAGTATCAGCCCACTCTGACATGGAGAAAGTGTACCCAAAAGCAGCCGAAACGCTGGATCAATCCCCTTCCACCATTGAAGTGTGGTTCGGAGATTTAGTTGAAGTGTACAAGGGCTCCATTATTGTTACGAGCGATAAAAATGTTCAAATACCTGTAGCTGCTCCCAGATTGGACCCTAAAGACAATCGTCATATTATAGCGGATATAGAAAAAGAACTGCCTTCCGGAACTTATACAGTCACAGTAAACGTTATTAGTATTGACAGTCATCCTATTAAGGGGGCGTTTCAATTTGTAGTTAAAAGAACTCAACCTACGGAGGAAGAAATTTTCCAAAACCTGAAATTGGTTCGGACGGCACCCATGGACGGAGAGATAGTTCCATCATCCCCCGATCAATTGGAGTTATGGTTTACTGAATCGGTTTCTATTTCAGCTTTTGGTATATTTAACGATCGAGGGGAAAGTGTACCTACTAAAAATCCTGTTCAGGACCCGGCTAATCCCAAACATTATATCGCGCAACTCAATAAGCCGCTTGAACCGGGAACTTATTCCGCACATTGGTATGCCGGCGTTGGAGGGAATAAAGAGAAGAACGGGGTCTATTATTTTGCCATTCAGCAGTATTCGTCTATTAAAGGTACGAATGTGATACCGTCTCAATCTATTATGGCCGATTTCGGGCTTTTGCAGGTTGGTCATTGGTTATCCTTTTTCGGTATTCTTTTACTTGCCGGCGGTTCCTTTTTTATATTATGTATAGCAAAAAAGCTGGGAAATCAGGAACGGTGGCATCGGTTTACGTTTTTTTTATACGGTATAAGTGCTATCGGCGTCTCTTTACAGGTTGCTTCACATAGATGGGAGTATCCTAATGTGCCGTTCAATGAATTCATATGGCTTTCCTTCGTTTGGGTTCCTGTTTTACAGCTGCTGGCAGTCACGATGGGGTTCTGGTTTCTCCGAGGCTATTTGCAATTAGGTATGTTCGGTTTGGCTATTATGCTTTGGGGATTTTCGGGACATTCTACCTCTCTGGTTTATGGAGGGAATGTCGAGATTGGAATGGATATCTTACATTTGCTAGCGGTGACTATATGGTTGGCCGGCTTAATCGCTCTTCCTATATTGATGCCTAAAGAAGAGTCCACAGCCACGGAATGGCTCAGAACGGTCGGGAGCTTGTATTCAAAATGGGCGCTTGCGTCTATTGGGATCATTACCTTGAGTGGTATATGGATGAGCGTGAGCTATGTGCCTTCTTTTACATGGGAAAGCTTATGGGCAAGCAATTGGGGAAAAATGCTTTTAATGAAAATCGTTTTATTAATTGAAATCGTAATTATCGGGTATCTGCAAAGAAAATTGTTATCCAGAATCGCTGTTACGAGCATCCAGTTCCTGAGAAACATTCGAATTGAATTTTTTATCGGATGTATGATATTGATTGCCGCAGCCATCTTGATCGATTCATCGCCGCGTGAAGCTGCACAAGGTGTATTTCCTGACAAGAATACGGTAAACGGGGTCACAGCAAAAGTAAATGTCACTCCTCTTAAGTCAGGTGCAAATGACATTGTGATTCAATTTGATAACGAAACTGAGCTGCAAAGTGTGAAAGCTACACTGAGCATGCCTCCCAATGAACGCAAGGAGAACTATGCTTTCTCCATGGGCAAGGGACAATATAAACTTACGGGCAACCTGCTTCATTCAGCCGGGACCACTTATTTGGATATAGAAGCAGTAAAAGTTAATGGGGAACGTATAATTATTCCTTTCAACATAAAAGTTCCGGGTGTAATGAGTGAATAATTGCTTGAATTCAAATATAGTGGCAGCCCCATATAGGATTGGAGAGATGTTCTATGACTAAAAGCAAAAACAGTTCAAAATTTATGGTAATACTGACACTTGCCCTGGTCGTTTTATTGATTTCATTATTTTTCGTTACCAAAATGTCTGAAAATGTAGACCGTGACACGGCTATTAAAAACATGCCTTCACTAGATAATCAACCCGTTATAGGGAAATCAAGCGCAGAAGTAACAATAATTGAATTTGGAGACTATAAATGCCCGTCATGTAAAGCATACGGGGAGCAAGTATTTCCCCAATTAAGCAAAGATTTCATTGATACAGGAAAAGCCAGATTTTCATATATCAACACTCCTTTTCATGGGGAAGAATCGAAGCTAGGAGCACTGGCGGCTGAGTCTGTATTTGCTCAGGATAAGGAAGCCTACTGGAAATTTCATAAACAACTGTTCGATACTCAACCGCGGGAAAACCATGATGCGCCCTGGATTACTACGGATGTCCTGTTGAAGCTGGCTGCAGTATATGCACCTAAGGTTGATGTTAAGAAAGTAGAGGATGACATGAAAAACCAAAAAACGCTGCCACAAGTAAATATAGATGAGGGCTTGGTTCAAAAATACAATATCCAACAAACACCCAGCATTATGATTGATGGAATTATGGTTAAAAATCCTTTTGATTACAATGAAATCACTTCATTAATAAATAAGAGGTGAGATCATGAAAATGGCATTTGGAAAATCAACAATTTGCAACCATACCGTGTACATGGCGTGGATAGTTTCTATGATAGCTACATTGGGCAGCCTGTATTTTAGTGAGGTTAAGGGGTATATACCGTGTGAGCTTTGCTGGTATCAACGTATACTCATGTATCCGTTAAGCATCGTTTTGGGTATTGCAGCTTATCATAATGAGAAAGCTGTTAAAATATATATCTTGCCCTTGTCCATTGTGGGAGGAACTATCTCTTTCGTTCATTATCTGGAGCAAAAGATTCCTTATATAGCTGCCATCAAGCCTTGTACCAAAGGAGTTCCATGTAATGTCGATTATATAAATTGGTTTGGGTTTATAACGATTCCATTCCTTGCTCTAATAGCGTTTAGCTTGATTACTTTATTTATGATAATGACGCGACCGTCTCCGGACAAATAGGTTGAAATACAACAAGCAAGCCTCCAAGCCCACTGTATAAGAGGGGATGAAGGCTTGTTTTTATATGGGATTAATTATGGTAAAAAAACAAATTTTGTTATTCCTTCATTTGTATTTGTTTTTTGTATTCGGAGGGATAACATTCAAAAAATTCTTTGAACAACTTGGTAAAATGTCGTGAACTAAAATAGCCTACCTGCTCTGCAGCTTGCTGTACCTGTACCGCCGGATCGGATAGCAGCTCCTTCGCTTTGAGCATCCTGAGTTTGGTTACATATTGCATGAAGGTGGTTCCTGTTCGTTTATGAAAAAGACTGCTTAAATGATTGGGAGTCACACAAAATTGTTCAGCAACGCGACCTAATGTTATATCTCCCGAATAGTGATTTTCTATATAAGCAATTGTTTTTGTTACCAGATCCGTTTTGGTTTCTATTTGTCTTATCTTTTTGTCCAGAAGTGTTTCGCCAACGCTTTTTAGTGACTGGAACCAAGCCTCTTCTTTAGTTGGAGTCAGTAGGGGAGCATGGATAGAACAATGTAGAAACCGCGAAAAGGCTGGTGTTACTTCTATTACCGAATTCTGCTGCCCATCATAGTTTTTAATAAATTGCTCTATTGCATCCATATAACCTACATAATTTCTTTTGTAATATTCATCTGTTGCTTTAATTAGAATGTGGCATTGCTGTGAAATAGTTGGCTGTGAAGCAGCCTCCAACAAATCTGCTTTGGTCCAACTAAGGGAAATTCCTAATGAACAGCGGACATGGGAATTTTTGTTAATTACTGTCACTTCGTCGAGAAGGGATGTATATGAGTTACATTCATCAGAGACTAGCAGTGTGAATGCTACCCCTGGCTCTTCAACCCTTTGTACAAGCTCTGAGATGGAAGCAAATAGGTCATCCAACTGCTCTGCACCTTGCCTGGAAGTATATCTCCCGACCACAGCCCATTCTCCATTAGGCATTATTAAAGTGGCCAACTCTAAATCCTTGTGATAATGCCGGGGCATCGTAGAGTGGATCGTATTGAAAAATAGCTTGATTGCTGCTGATTTTTCCGTTTCGGAGTAGTAGCTGTCCATATAAATAATTTGGCATCGAATTCGGCTGAAAGGCTTATTTTCGGCCTCTTCCAGCTCCCCCCAGTTACGGATGAGCCCATGAAATAAGGAGAGCATGTCCGACTCAAATACCTTGTTCTTTTCAACGATTTGCATAAATGCAGTTTGCTGTATTTTTGTTAGTAATACCCGTATATCCTCAATATCAACCGGCTTTAGTAAATACTCGATAGCTCTTAGTCGAAGTGCCTCTTTGGCATATTGAAAATCGGCAAAGCCCGTAACTATAATCCATTGGGTATCCGGTGCCAGAGGGGCTGCTTCCTGAATGGCTTCCAGGCCTGATTTGCCAGGCATTCTAATGTCGACAAAAGCAGCATCAGGCTGGATTCGTTCAACAACCTCTATGAGCTCCTTCCCATTGCGTGCTTCATAGATATGCAAATCCGGGCATATTTCCAACAGGATAATTGACAATGCTTCCCGTGCCAATTGTTCATCATCAGAAATAACAATATTCATTGGGCTAACTCCTCATTGTTGAGAGATATAGTGATAGTTATAGTAGTACCATGTCCAAGGCTGCTATCCAGCTGAAATTCGTGCTTATCCGGAAAAGCGAGCTCCAATCTTTCCTTCACATTGCTTAAGCCAATATGCTGATCGTCAATTTGCTCCAATGTGTTAAAGCCTATTCCGTTATCCGCAATGCGAATGACAAAACTTTCGCTGTTATTAATGCTAGAGAGCATCTCAGCGCTTACTTCAACCTTGCAAGGATGCTCACAAGGCTCAACCCCGTGTATGATAGCGTTTTCCACTAAGGGCTGGAGCAGCAGCTTGGGAATACGAATAGATGCCAATTCAGGAGCTAATGTGATTGTTATCTCTAAACGGTCACTAAAACGCATGCTCATAAGCTCACCGTATTTTTGAATACTGGAGAATTCCTCTTCCAAGCTGCAGGTATCATGGGAGGTTAAGAAATAACGGAGCATGCCGCTTAAAGATAATATGGCACGTTCCAGAAGTGCATGCTCTCCTTTACGATTTAAGCTTACAAATGCATTTAGTGTATTATAAAGGAAATGAGGATGAACTTGTGATTGCAATGCACGAAATTCAGCATTTCTTAGCTTCAGCTTAGTAAGATATTCATTGGTAATTAATTCATCCAATTGACTGATCATCCGGTTCAGAACATTCCCGAGCTGAGCAATTTCATCTTGTCCTCGAACGGAAAAGCGTTTGTTCATATTTCCAAGCTGAACTTGACGCATGACGCCGATCATTTCTTTGAACGGTGTCAACAGGGTTCTGGAATAAGCAAAAAATAAGAAAAAGGTAAGCACGAGTCCACCGACTGCAAATACCGCCCCCGTTAAGCGCATCCAATGGACCTTGGAGGCAAGCTCAGCTTTGGATAACCAAACGGTAATTTTCCAGGAGCTAGTAGGTATTTCTCTCGACACAGCTACATAGGATTGCTGATTAAAATCGATTTTGGCCGGGTTTTTCAGAAATTGATTCAACACCTCTCTAGATAAGTGGGTATTGGAGTAAATCAATCTTTGATCCTTGTCTGTAATTGTAACAATAGAATTTACATTAACGGAAACCTGCCTGACGATTCTATCCAAAACGATCGTATCCGCATCAGCCATTATTACGGCGAGAGGCTGTTTGGAGTCAGGATCTTTTATTAAACGAGCTACAGAGAACACATCAGGAACAGCGGGCAGCTTTAAATAATCTTGTGGATGGACATCAACAAAGGATACTCTTCCATTAGCTGCAACTGCTTCACGATACCAATTCTGCTCCGTATATGGATAATCATTCCGGGGTTCCGTTAGCTGCGAGCTGCTATCATTATAGTAAACAGAACCATCGATAGCCACTAGCAGAGTACCTAGTATATCCTTACGCAAATTTACAAGCAAGCTGGGAAGAGTATGGTACAATGTATAGTCGGCTTTATACTTGGAATAATTATCAATTGGACTATTCAAGCCTCTGGCTTTTTGCTTGAGAGAGTTCATCACATCGTTGTTGGTATAAGGTGAGACGGTTACTCGTTCCAAATCATCTAAATAGGTTTGGATGTTTTCGGTCAGTCCGACTAGGGTGGCATCTGTGAGCTTTTCGGTTTCTGCCGTAATTATTTTGACATAATAGGAAGGCATAACAAAAGCGATAATGATAACAGGGAGCAGAATAGTTAAGGAATAGAGCAGAATCAGTTTCACACGAATCGAGATGTTTGGCTTATTCAGGCAGGACTACCCCCAGCAGTTTAATTTTGTGGTCGATTATACTGTAAATTGTAAAGGGTTGCAACCATAAATATGAGCGCCTGAAATCATAGATTTGATACATATGTAAACACTTACAACCGTGATAAGATTTAGGCGTGAAGTACAAAATAAATATAAGAGGTGGGTACATGTCTACTAAATGGAAAGTATCTTTGGCGTTAATTCTGGCATCCGCATTAGCCGCAAGCGGTTGTTCCCAACGTCCAGAAAAACCGGCTGCCGAGCCTTCAAACTCAGGGGGTAAGGAGAGCAGCAGCAATAATAGCAGTGCTAAGAAAACGTTATCTATGATGATGAATGTTGCTGACCAACCCGTTCAGGATGTTTATCGTCAAATTATCAATGATTTCATAAAAGAGAACCCGTCAATCGGTGTGAATATTCAGTTCCCGGGGTCCGCCTATGAAAATAATATGAAGGTTAAGATGGCAGCTAACGATCTTCCCGACATCTTTGATACACATGGCTGGGCACAAGTTCGTTATGGTGAATATTTGGGGGATCTTAGAGAAGAGCCATGGGTTAAGCAGTTGACCGATACGATTAAAAATGTCGTAACCGACAAAAACGGTAAAGTGTACGCCTTACCGATCAGTGAAGCCAAGGATGGCATTATGTATAATGTCGAAATGCTCAAAAAGTATAATGTGGAGCCGCCTCAAACCTTCGATGAGCTAGTAGCTGCTGCAGAGAAAATTAAAAAAGACAGCGGTGGAAAAACAACGCCTTTCTTCTTCTCGGGAATTGATGAAAGCACCATTGGCACTTACTTTGGATACTTTGCAAACGCTCTATTAATAAGCCCTGCAAGTAATTCATCCGAAGACCTGCTAAAGAATACCTTTGATTGGAGTAAATGGACTCCACTTCCTGACAAGCTGCTGGATATCAAAAATCGCGGACTGATTAATGAAGATTTCTTGACGGCGAAACGCAGCGAGCTTCCAACTGTATTTGCTGCTGAAAAAGTAGCATTTGCCTTGTTGGGTCCGTCATTCGTAGATGCTGTTAATAAGCTGAAGCCGGATATGAAAGTCGGATTGATGCCGATTCCAGCGATGTCGGCCAATGATAAACCGAGTTTCTCTGGTGGAGAACGGAACACAATGGGAGTATGGAAAGATTCTAAGAATATACCTGAAGCCAAGAAGCTAATGGCCTTTTTTGCCAAACCAGAGAATTTGTCCAAAATTGCTAATGTAACCAAGCTGCAGTCAGGTTTGAAAGGGATTGAGTCGAAGCACGAATTAACAGAGTACTATGATAAATATGCCAATGTTAGAGTGCTGCCGTATTTCGACCGGGTTTATTTGCCAAACGGAATGTGGAGCGTTATGTCCAAATCCGGTACAGAGCTGCTGGCAGGCCGTATTACTTCCAAAGAATTTTCAGAAACGATGAAGCGGGAAGTAGAAAGATTGCGTAAAAATTAATTGAAACCTATAGGTGAAAGATCAACCCGATGTTTCACCTATTCATTTCTTGCCTTCATTAAGGAGAGATTTAATCTGGAAATTATAGATCGTAAAATAGATGCTAATCGTACAGTTGCTAAAAATCGTTTGCGCCGTTGGAGAAATTCTCCATCTTCAATGAATCTGATGTACTTGCCTGCGTTATTGCTGTTCGTGCTTTTTATTTATTACCCATTTATTAAAGGAATTATGATTTCTTTTACGAATTGGGATGGCTACTCACAGATGTATCGGTATATTGGATTGGATAATTATAAAAGGATGCTTACGGACCATAGAATAGGAACGGTCATTCTTAATACACTAATTTATGGAATTGGAAGCACTATTCTGCAAAATATTATTGGGTTGGCTTACGCGATCATGCTAAACAGCTATATACGGGGGAAGACGATTATTCGTACCATAGTCTATCTTCCGGTTATCGTAAGTCCTCTTGTTATGGGTTATATCTGGTATTTTTTCTTTCAGTTTAACGGGGGAGCTCTTAACGATATAATCTTGTTGTTTCGTGATAAGCCGATCAATTTACTTGCTGACACTGGGCTTAATGTATGGATCATTACTCTAGTAAACACCTATCAATTTCTGGGAGTGGCTATGATCATCTTCTTGGCTGGACTTCAATCCATCTCCAAGGAGTATTATGAGGCGGCTGAGATGGATGGGGCGTCGGGATTCTCCAGATTCCGTAACATCACATTTCCGCTGCTTGCACCGGCTATTACCATCAATGTTGTACTTAATTTGATCGGTGGATTAAAGCTGTTTGACGTTATAACCGCTTTAACCAATGGGGGCCCGGGCTATGCGTCTGCTTCGCTCTCTACAATGATTTATCAATTATATTTCGCGCATCAAGATGCCGGATACGCTGCAGCATTAGGTAATTTTATGTTTTTGCTTATTTCCATTATTGGTTTAACCTCTTTGTATTATTTGCGTAAAAAGGAGGTTTCGTTATGAAGCGTGCAGGGGCACTATATACATTACTGGGTGCTTTAATAGGTCTTATGCATATTGTTCCTTTTTATGTGCTAATAACTACTTCGTTTAAGGATGAATTGGATCACAGCTCGAAATGGGTCATGCCGGGTTACCTCTCCTGGGATAATTTCACTAATGCATGGCAGCTCGCAGGCCTGGATAGAGCCTTTCTTAATACGACTATTGTTACTGTTTTCTCACTTGTACTGATATTGATACTGGGCTCATCCGCTGCTTTTCCGCTTGCCCGTCATCGAACTACACTGAATAAATGGATGTACTGCTTTTTTGTAAGTGCCCTTATCGTCCCGCCCCTTACTATTCTGGTTCCTTTGTATAAGATGTTTGTTGATATTGGGGCTATGAATACGTATACAGGGATAGTGATTCTGCATGTTACCTTTCATCTCTCCATGGCGATCTTTTTGTTTACTGGATTTATAAGCACGATTCCAAGAGAGATGGACGAAGCTGCAATGATAGACGGGTCATCGAGGATCGGATTGTTTTTTCGGATTATATTGCCGGTATTAATGCCGATTACAGCAACAGTCATCATTATGAATGGTGTTTCCATCTGGAATGATTATCAGTTCTCGGTATTTTTCCTGCAGAAGCTGGAATATAGAACGATTACGGTTGCTTTATCCGCATTTTTCGGCGAGAACAATTCGAATATCGGATGGGTAGCTGCCGGTTCCTTATTAGCTGCTCTTCCCAGCATTTCCTTATATTTATTTTTGCAAAAATATTTCGTTGAAGGTATGACTTCCGGGGCAGTGAAAGGATAATTACAGCAAGTTTATATAAAAAAAGGCCTATAGAAGGGAAGTTGAAATGATGAAGAGAAAGCCTTTAATGGGTTTGACATTAGGCGACGCAACGGGGATCGGATCGGAGCTGGTTGCCAAAACGCTCCAATCCGAAGACATTCGTCGCATGGCAACATGGGTTGTGGTGGGGGATGAACGTGTTTTCCAGCAAGGCTTATCCGTGGCAGGAGTAACCCTTCCCTATCAAACCATAACAAACATAGAAGAAGTTGAACGTGACGACCAGATATATTTCATTGATTTGCACAATTTGCAGCCGGATGCTTATACTCTTGGACGATTATCGGCAGAATCCGGCCAAGCAACGGGTGAAACATTGACGTACGTGCTGAAGCTTGCGCAGCAGAAAAAACTGGATGGTGTTGTTTATGCTCCTATCAATAAGGAAGCTTTGCACAGCGGAGGGTTTCATTTTCAGGATGAACTGCATTTTTTCGCATCACTTCTTGATTGCAAAGAAGGCTTTAGTGAAATCAACGTGATGGGCGATCTTTGGGTAACAAGGATAACCTCCCATGTCCCGATAAAGCAAGTGAGCAGCCTGGTTACAAAAGAGCGTGTGGCCCGCATTATTCGTTTTGCACATGCCACTTTAATCAATGTAGGCTATGATAATCCGAAAATTGCTGTCGCAGCCCTTAATCCGCATGCCGGTGATGGAGGATTGCTTGGCACGGAGGAAATTGACGAGATCAGACCGGCGATTTATGAAGCACAGGAGCAAGGAATTCACGTAGAAGGCCCTTATCCGGCTGACACCATTTTCTTGCGTTTAAAAACCAAGCCTTTCGATTGCTTGGTTAGTATGTATCATGATCAGGCTCAGACCGGCATGAAGTTGCTGGGCTTTAATAAAGGAGTTACGGTCAGCGGGGGACTTCCAGTTGTCATTACAACGCCTGCTCACGGTACCGCATTTGATATTGCAGGTCAAGGAATCGCTGACCCCGGTGCCACTGAACAAGCAATGAGACTCGCCATTAAATTAGCAGGATTCTAATAAGGAATTATTACTTCACACCATACATCGGGAGGCAAGCTTTAATGTCAAAAATTACTTTTCTAGGCGCGGGCAGCTCTGTATTCGCAAAAAATGTGTTAGGTGACTGCATGATGACTCCGTCGCTGCAAGGCTTTGAACTAGCATTATTCGATATCAATGAAGAACGTCTCAAGGATTCTGAGAACATGTTAAATAATTTAAAGCTTACACTTGGAAGCACCTGCGTTGTAAAAGCATATACAGACCGGAAGGAAGCGCTGCGTGGAGCGAAGTATGTGGTGAATGCGATACAGGTAGGCGGTTATGATCCTTGCACGATTACCGATTTTGAAATACCGAAGAAATACGGTTTACGCCAAACGATAGGCGATACCTTAGGAATTGGTGGTATTTTCCGTAATCTTCGCACAATCCCGGTAATGCTCGATTTCGCCAAAGATATGAATGAAGTATGCCCGGATGCATGGTTCCTGAACTATACGAATCCAATGGCTGTACTAACCAATGCAATGACGACATATGGAGGCGTAAAAACAGTCGGGTTATGCCATAGTGTTCAACGCTGCATACCTTACTTGTTTGAAGCATTGGATATGGAAACCGAAGGAGTTCATACTAAAATTGCAGGCATAAACCATATGGCGTGGTTGCTGGAAGCAACAAAGGACGGAGTGGATTTATATCCGGAAATCAAACGTCGTGCCCGTGAGAAGCAAAAAGAACAGCATGATGACATGGTCCGTTATGAGCTGATGTTCCGCTTCGGTTATTATGTTACGGAATCTTCCGAGCACAATGCCGAATATCACCCGTACTTCATCAAAAAGAATTATCCCGAATTAATTGAACGCTTCAATATTCCATTGGATGAGTACCCTCGCCGTTGTGAACGTCAAATTAAAAGATGGGCGACTATGCGTGACGAACTCGTCAATAACAAAAGTCTTGGGCATACCCGGTCTCATGAATATGCATCCTATATGTTTGAAGCTATGGAAACGAACAACCCGTTCAAAATCGGCGGAAATGTGATGAACACCGGTTTGATCACGAATCTTCCTAGAGAAACAGTAGTTGAAGTTCCTTGCTTGGTAGATGCAAGCGGTATTACACCTACCTATGTAGGAGATCTGCCTCAGCAGCTTGCCGCATTGAACCGCACGAATATCAATACTCAGCTATTAACCTTGGAAGCAGCAGCAACAGGCAGAAAAGAGCATATTTATCATGCAGCGATGCTGGACCCTCATACGGCAGCGGAGCTTTCTATCGATGATATTGTGGCTATGTGTGATGAACTTATTGAAGCTCATGGCGATTGGTTGCCTAAGTTTGTGTAAGTAAAGATGCAAGCTCTTCATCCCGAATCCATTCATTTGGAGCGGGATGAAGCTGTTTGTAAGCTTAGCAGAATTCGATCGTAAGGAGGATTAGCATGAAACTGCCACAGATGGCGTTGGTGAAGCAGCGCTTTACAGGTCCTGCAGTCAAGGATATTGAAGGAGAAGTAACGAAGCAGCTTACGCAGATTGAGCATGAGCTGAAGATAACTCCGGGAATGAGAGTAGCGCTGACAGCGGGTAGCCGTGGTATCGCCAATATTGCCGATATTATAAGAGCTGCTGTTCGCAAGTTGAAATCGATAGGCGCCGAGCCTTATATCATTCCAGCTATGGGCAGTCATGGAGGAGCAACCGCAGAAGGCCAAGTTAAGGTGCTGGAGAGCTTGGGTGTGACTGAGTCTTACTGTGGAGCTCCGATTCTTTCGTCTATGGAAGTGGTGCAAATTGGTGAGACACCGAGAGGAATCCCGGTCTATATAGACCGACATGCGTATGAAGGGGACGGAATCATCCTGATCGGAAGGGTGAAGCTGCATACTGATTTCAAATCTCCGATTGGCATCGAAAGCGGCATTATGAAAATGGCGGCAATCGGCCTTGGAAAGCATAAGCAAGCGTTGGCGCTGCACAATTATGGCATTCCGGGAATCAGTGATTTCATGCCGGAAGTATCGCGTGTCGTGTTCGAGAAAGCGAATATTTTATGCGGCATCGGCATTGTTGAGAACGCTTATGAACAGACAGCCGTAATCGAAGCCATCCCGACAAGGCTGATCGAGGAACGCGAGCGGGAGCTGCTCAAGCTCTCTGCATCTCTGATGCCGAAGCTTCCCGTGCAGGAGCTAGATGTTCTGCATGTTGATAAAATCGGAAAAAATTACAGCGGTACCGGTATGGATACGAATATTATCGGCAGAATGCGGATTAACGGCGTGGACGAACCGGCCTCTCCTAGAATCGGATACGTAATCGCCGGAGACCTTAGCGATGAATGTCAAGGCAATGCGCTTGGCGTTGGATTGGCTGATCTAACGACGAAACGATTAATGGAAAAAATTGATTTTCATAAAACCAATGAGAACGTCATTACAAGCACATTCCTTCATCGCGCTATGATCCCGATTATTATTGATAATGATAGGGAAGCTATGAGGACAGCGCTGCGTTGCAGCTGGGGTATCCTTCCTGAGCAAGCCCGTATTATGCGTATTCCGAATACTCTTCATCTGGAGTATCTGTACATTTCAGAGTCATTGCTGCCGGAAGTCCGCGGGTTGGATCATCTTGAAGTAGTTGGAGAGCTGGAGGAAATGCAGTTTGACATAAACGGGAACTTTATCGGCAGCTTTCATGGATAAAAGAGGAGGCTGAAGGGCTGAAGACAGAAGACAGAAGACAGAAGACAGAAGACAGAAGACAGAAGACAGAAGACAGAAGACAGAAGACTGAAGACTAAGGACTAAAGACTAAACACTAAACACTGAAGGCTAAAGGCTAAACACTAAACACTGAAGACTAAATGCTAAAGGTCACTCCAACTTGTAAATAAGGGTGTTACTGTTATTAAAAGCTAGTGCATAAGCTGGAACAGAAAGTCAAAGGGGACTGCCTTTGGCTTATTTTTTTGTTATTTGGGTAGTTAAAGCGATTACGAAGCGACACCTCTATATACAATTTATAAGATTTAGATTATAATTAACTAAAAGTTGCTCGTGGTAAACTTTTATGCACTAAGCTAACTTATGAAAAAGGGGGAGGGGTCAGCCATGACGGAGAAAAGCTATAGTTACAACAGGATGATCAAAAAAGAAAGAAAAACGCCCCTTTCAGCCGAATCAGCGCTAAGAGGAGATATCAAAGGGTTTAAAAGACTGCTTCCATTTCTGGGTCCAGCCTTTATAGCATCTGTAGCTTATTTAGACCCTGGTAACTTTGCAACTAATATAACAGCAGGCTCCCAATATGGATATCTCTTATTGTGGGTTATTGCCGTATCCAATTTAATGGCGGTTCTCATACAGACACTATCCGCCAAGCTTGGAATAGCAACAGGGAAGAATCTGCCCGAGGTTGCAAGAGAGAAGTTTTCGAAGCCAGTATCTATAGGCTTGTGGATCCAAAGTGAGCTGGTTATTATAGCAACCGATTTAGCGGAATTCATTGGAGCGGCGCTAGGTCTTTACTTGCTTTTCGGTATTCCAATGCTGCCTGCTGCACTCATAACAGCAGTTGGTTCTTTTGCCATTTTGGAACTGCAGCGTCGAGGCTTTCGAGCGTTAGAGGCCGGGATTGCTTCGATGATTATGATTGTAGTAATAGCTTTTACCTTTCAGGTAATTATGGCGAAGCCGGACATGGGAGCTGTGGTCACAGGTATTTTTACTCCTAACTTTCAAGGTGTAGATAGCATTCTGCTGGCAGCCGGGATTCTCGGAGCTACAGTTATGCCGCATGCGATATATCTGCATTCATCCCTTACTCAAAACCGTATTGTTGGGAATAATTACGCAGAGAAGAAACAAATATTTAAACTAGAGTTGATGGATATTATTATTGCTATGGTTATTGCAGGAGCAGTTAATATGGCAATGGTTATTACCTCAGCCGCCCTGTTTTTTAAAAACGGTCTCGTTGTTGAAGATCTGGAGACAGCTTTCCATCAATTTGGCCAGCTGGCGGGTCCATCATTTGCCATTTCGTTTGGTCTCGGCTTGTTAATTGCCGGCTTATCAAGCTCTTCTGTGGGTACTATGGCTGGAGATGTCGTAATGCAAGGGTTTATTAAAAAACGAATCAATTTGTACTTGCGCAGAGCAATCACCACTATTCCACCACTGGTAATTATTATTCTTGGTATTGATGCAACCAAAGCTTTGGTTATAAGTCAGGTCATTTTATCGTTTGGCATTGCTTTTGCGCTAATTCCGCTTATTATTTTTACAAGCAATAAGAACATCATGGGTGAGCTGGTCAATCATCGAATCACTTCCATTGTAGGTTGGATTATTGCGGCGATTGTGGTCTCGTTGAACTTGTTTCTTATTATCGAAATGTTGTTCTAAGCAGAAGCTAAAAATAGGAAATATTAAGAACCGTGCCCAGCACGGTTTCTTTGCGTTGAATAGCAAAAAGCAAGCTTGCTTCCATTGCGGACAACCGAACTGACTGCCAAAAGCCGTATTTTAATATTTGATAACCCTCAACCTTGGCAAATAGAGAAAGTTTAATTTCACTAAGGTGCATGTTTTTGCTTGCAAAACCGCAATACAGCGATGCAATGCAAAACCGCAATGCAAGAGCGCAATGCACCCCCGCAATACATGCACGTTGAAAGGAGTGCTGCTATAGCACAAGTGCTTCGTCGTCAGGGAGATAACGAATGATTTAACTGGAATTTCTGGAGCTAATTTCCCCGTAAGATCCTCAGTGAGGAAGTTAACTGGAAATGATCCTTCTAATTTTGATATTATTGGATTAAATGTATTAAAACTACGAAATTAACGGGACGTTTTCCACTAGCGTTGCATCAGACCTTACACATCATCAACTTAGTAAATCATTGTGTGAAAATTCACAAAGTTTTTCCATGACATAGTTAAAACACAACCCCACC